>JADDYF010000135.1 GCA_015712185.1 Bacteroidales bacterium | reverse complement strand
AAGACAGGGGAGATACCAGAGGCAGAAGAGACATACTCATTTCTTAATACCGCTTATCCTTGTCTGAATGAAAAACAGCTGGCAATAGGTGAAACCACAATTGTCGGGCGAAAGGAGCTCTGGAACAAGGATGGAATATTTTATATTGAGGAGCTCGAAAAGATTGCACTACAGCGGTGCAGGACAGCCAGGGAAGCAATTACACTCATCGGCAGGCTTGCAGAAGAATACGGATATGGCGATTATGCGGAGTGCATAACAATAGCTGATCCGAAGGAGGTTTGGCAGTTTGAAATATCAGGTTCTGGACCAGGAAAGCCGTCCGCCATCTGGTGTGCAGCCAGGATCCCGGATGATCATGTCGGGATCTCAGCTAATATGCCAAGGATTTCCACCATTGACTTCAACAATCCTGATCTTTTTATGTACAGTACCGACCTGCAAAAAGTAGCCAGGAAACTCGGGTACTGGGATGGGAAGGAACCAATGAAGTTCTGGAAGGTTATAAGTTCATACAGAAAGGCATTCGACATACGTGAATTCTTTATCCTGAGCACATTAGCTCCATCGCTTAGTCTTTCCATGGATACAACTGAACTGCCATTCTCTGTTAAGCCTGAAAGAAAATTATCTCCGCATGATGTGATCAGGTATTTCAGGGAAACATACGAAGGAACAGAGTGGGCTTTAACAAAAAATCTGGTTTTAACTGTTAGAAGAAAGGATGATAAGGGAAATGAGGTGGAGGAAAAAATTAAATCTCCTGCAGTGAATAACTGGATAAGTATGGATCTGAGAAGATTACTGAACGAGCTTAAACCCGGAGTTGTTCCATACAGATACAATATCGCACAAAATTCTTGTACCTATTCGCATATTATCCAGTGTCGCAGCTGGCTTCCTGATGAGGTAGGTGCAGTTGCATGGTTTTCTTTTGACAATCCGGCTCTCAGCCCAAGAATCCCGATATTCTCCGGCGTGCTGAAGCTTCCTCCATCTTTCAGTACCTGCGGTCAGCTCAGATATACACCTGATGCAGCCGTATGGTCATTCAGGGAAACAAATAGACTAGCAACCATTAACTGGCCGGAGGGCAGGAAACTGATTGAACCGGCAATCAAGGAGCTTGAAGATAAAGCATTTGAGGAGGTACCGGTTGTTGAAAAAAAAGTTGCTGAGCTTGTTAAAGCGGGAAAGAATGAAGAGGCAAGACAATATGTTACTGACTATACCAATAATTTTGCATATTCTGCAATGAAGCGATGGGAAGCAATGAAGGCCGACTTGTGGATTATGTACAGATGGGGATTTTAACGAGGTAAAAAGCATGCAGTAAAGGATAAACGATTTTGATTTCATCCAGAAGCGATATCAAGCATGCGTTTTACTGCCGGAGTCGGATTGATGATCTCATCGGCATTCCTGATAGTGATAGTCGGGATAGCCCCGTGTTCCAGATGGATCTGCATGCGGAGTTCTTCATCTTTGTTTCTGCCACCCAGGCCTGAATATCCAATAGTCCGGCACAGCTTTCCGAAGAGAAATTCATTGAGGTTACATCCTCCGGCCCTCTCCAGACCTTCTGCTGAGGATTGCCAGCTTTTGAAAAGATGTGCCTGGGCAAATGACTGCCCCTGGGCAGTTATTTCATTTAATCCTTCACCGCCCACGACCAGGCCGTTTCCCAGAGATGCCACATGTTTAATAAGCATGTTCATTCCTTCTGTCGGAGGCATAGATTCAACAATAGAGTTGTGGATATTCCAGATGCAGAGCGTTACATCAATAAAAACGGTATCCAGGGAGAGGTCCCGGGCAGCTTTCAGGATGTTCTGTCCCAGGATCGACCTCCACATGCTCAGTCCCGGATGTATCTTGACCATTACCTTCTTGTCGCGGTTGTTCAGGCGGTTCAGATTTGACTCGGGCACTCCGATACCCCGGCTTTTATACCAGCTCCAGCCCTGGAGTTGTTTTGTCTCAATATCCCTGTATTGGAAATCGCGGATCTGTGCATAGGCAGGGTGGGAGGGATCCATATCTATGGAGTTGAAGTGCGGCATTACATGAAAACCCATCTCCCGGCATTTTTTTATGAAAACCCTGGCACTTTCGCTTGCGTTATAGTCGGGATAATTCTCATCATACTCATCAGTCCTCCAGTTGGAAAAATGCAGCAGGACTCTCTCCGGCGGCACTCTTTTTGACAGTGCATCGAGTATTGCAGTGTTTCCAGGGCACCATGATAATGCAAGCTTTACATCATGTATCCATGGTTTGCGTTTCTGCTCCTCCAGCTCCAGGTTATATGCCTGCCAGTACCACTGCTGGTATTTTCCGGCAGGTACGTGCCAGTCACCCGAAAAAGTATTTATCCTCCAGCATATACCTCCGGCACTCAGGTTGCCGTCGACAGGGCCATAAGCTTCGCTTTCCAGACCAATTGTGAATGGATCGGATTGCATACCTGTCTGAAGAGCCTTGAACCTGTACCGGTTATCCTGGGTATGGATCCAGAATCCTCCTTCCGACGATTGTAAAATAGCGAAACCGGCTTCCCAGTAATGCGGCCATTTCCACCTGTTATTTCTAATTAACTGATCATCGAGCTTTAGCTTGATACCCTGGAAGAAAGGGGCAACCAGCTCAAGTGATGGTTTAAGTCCTGTTATGCTCCAGCGGCATGCAAGCACTCCCGGGCGGGAAGAGTAGGCAGACGGTTCAACCAGGAGGTCCCCGGTAGCAGGATCCGTGGAGATTGAAAGGATCCCGTCGCCGTCCCAGCTGTGAAATACAATTTCCGCCCTCCTGTCAGAGATCTGAAAGGTGCCGATGCTGCCAAACTTCTCCTCATTTATCTCCACAACTTCATTTTTTATATAGAGCAGCTGGAGAGCCCGGAAGTTATTGATATCGGGCTTCTCAATAAATTCTTCGCGGCTGATCTTGCTTTTGAGAGATGTCAGGACACCTTTCTCAATAATTGCTGATAGTGTTTGAGTTTCAATAAAGACCTTGTTATCTTTTACCAGAACAGATGTCTGTTGAATCGGTGATGCAGGTCCGGCGCCTGGTTCAGCCACATCAGGCTGATTTGCCCTGAGTTGAGCAGGGATGTAAGCTGCAGCTGCAGTGTATCCGGCAGCCTGCAGGAATTTTCTTCTTTTCATAGGATGTATGATTAATATTATATAAAATCTCCTTATGACGACAAATATATGAGACATACAGAACAGAGGCAAAAATATTTGCAGTACCCTCATCTTCCGACCGGATAATCAGTACCAGTTTATTAAAGTCCGTTATTTTAAAAAATATTGTAAATTGGAGCTTATAACTAAATCTGGCAAAAATGAATATGAAGATTTTAAGAGGGACACTTTTTGGAGGTATAGTATACTTCCTTATTGGCTGGCTTGTCTACGGGATCCTGTTAATGGATCTTTTTTCAGCCAACATGAATCAATGTGCCGCCAGGCCTCAGGGTGAAATGATCTGGTGGGCGATAATCGTATCGAATCTTACTTCCGCGCTTCTGCTTACTCTGTTCCTGAAATGGTCGGGAGCCAAAGGATTTCTCGATGGTCTGAAAATTGGAGCATTATTTGGTTTCCTTGTTGCTTTAACCTTTGATCTGTCGTCGTGGTCCATGACAACGATGTACAGTAATTTCGGATTACTGGTGGCGGATGTTGCTGTCAGTACAGTAGTACTTGGCATAGTGGGTATGGCCATTGTATTGCTCTGGGGTAAAGAATAGACCGTGTGATATATTAAGCCAGGATATAACTTTTGTTCTCGTCAATGCAGTATCCCGCTCTGAAAGAGCCGGCGATGAATAACCCCCGGTGCCAACCTGACACCCATACAGCCGGGACCACTTCTGACAGAAGCTGAACAGGTTGCTTCAACCTGCTCTTAAAGAGCTGGAGATGAACACCCACGCAGCCGGGACCACTTCTGACAATAGCTGAACAGGTTGCTTCAGCCGGCTCTGAAAGAGCTAAGGGTTAATAATCCTCGATGCAAGTGAGTCCGGTTTAATACAACCGGCTCTGAAAGAGCCACATGTGAATAACCCCCGATGCCAACCGGGACCTGACACCCACGCAGCCGGGACCACTTCTGACAATAGCTGAACAGGTTGCTTCAGCCGGCTGTGAAAGAGCTATGGATTAATAATCCTCGATGCAAGTGAGTCCGGTTTAATACAACCGGCTCTGAAAGAGCCACATGTGAATAACCCCCGGTGCAAACCGGGGGTGAACAGCCTGTACACATTTACAGCTCTGAAGGAGCTGAATATGAGTATTATGGGAAGAACCTTTCATCAATCCTGATACCAGACTCCATCAGCAGACTTCTGTACTCCTCCTCAAAAGTCTTTTTCCTGTGATGCTCCTGTTGACCCTTTATATAATCAATAAGCCTTCCCACATCTCTATACGAACAGGTAAACGAACCGTAACCCTCGGCCCATCCTTTGAATGAAGGGAAAAGTTCACCACTTTTCATCCACATTGAAGTGGATACTTTAATCTCTCTCACAAAATCCGCAAGGGCGATGGCTGGATGCAGATCAGTGAGAATATGCAGATGATTTTCAACACCATTAATACGATACAGGTGACTGTTCTTGTTTTTAATTATCCCTGTAATATAGGCATAAAGCTGGTCGGCATGTTCCTGAATAATGGTGGGCTGGCTATCCTTTGTTCTGAAAACAAGATGATAGAGAAGTTGGCGATAACTTGACATAATTGTTATTATTAGATTTGTAATACAGCGAGAAAAGACTAAGTTACAAAAAGAGTCAATTTATTACAACTTTGTCACGCCCCTTCAGGGCTTTACATCTTAGTTATGTTCCTACCTCCGGTTTGCACCGGAGGTTATTCATATAGCGCCACATTTGTGGCGCTTCAGTGCGTACCATGCTGGCCCGGTTCTCTGGGTTCGGTTTGCACCGGAGGTTATTCATATAGGGGGTGTCTCAAAAGGCACCCTCTTTTTTTTATTTAAGATGTTCATTTCTATTGCTCCTCCAAAAGAAATGAACCAAAGAAAAGTAGGCCGGAAAAGACAACCGCAACCTGTTTTTCGCCAGTTGCGCAAAGCCACTTCCCGCTCCAAAAAACCGGACACGGTTCGCGCCTTTTCCGGCTTGCCTACACTCAAACAAGTGATGAAGTTGTTGATAACTAATGAAAAGAGGCTGGCTTAAGAGTCCTTAGTGTGCCTTTGCGATACACTTTATGTTTTTTGTGGAAATACTTTTGACAACCTCTTCAGTGTCCTACGCGATTACTTTGTAACTAGTAGAAGTATAAATTACCCACACAGATCTGAGTGACTGCCCGTATTTTAAGGGTAGGAATAAATTCCTGCGAATGAAACCTGGCTTCAAGAGCTTTTTTTACTTCTCCGATGTGAAGAGATATTATATATCTGATGTCCGGATGAATACAACCCTCG
>JADDYF010000101.1 GCA_015712185.1 Bacteroidales bacterium | reverse complement strand
CCCAGCTGTGCTTTGAGTACACTCTGAGTAATGCTGTTCAAACCCTTAATATAGCTGTCATCCTTTTCCTGACCTGAGACCATTAAAGAAAAAAACAAAAACATAATGCCGGCTGCAGGATACCTGATTTTCATTTTGTGCTGCTAATTGATTTCTCCGTTTGCAATATCCCATAATTGGAGGTAACCCAGTTTTATTATCTCAAGCATTTTGTTCCAGTTGACAAGATTCACATCATCTGAAGCCTGATGATAGTCGGAGTGCATGGCGGCCATCCATGCTATGACCGGGATCTTATTTTCGGTAAACGCAGTGTAATCGCTTCCGCCTGTAGGTGCCTCCTGACTTCTGTAATTGATCCTTAGGTTCAGTTTATACTGTTCAATGTTAGCCTTTGAAATCTCCTCCAGCTTTGGATATGCCTTTGTATAGGTTATACCTGCCATATTTTTAGCTGTGTCGTTGGCAGCATCTCTGGCTATCATATCAAAATTCAGATAGAACTTATAATCTGATATCTTTCCCGAGGAAGGATAGTTTGTGAAGTATTCAGAGCCCAGCAGCCCTTTCTCTTCCCCTGTCCATGCACAGAAAACAACACTCCTTTTGGGTTTGACACCGCTGGCTGCAAATGCCCTGGCAATAGTTATCACTGCCACGGTCCCTGATGCATTGTCATCAGCGCCATTCCAAATTTTGCCATTATCCATACCCATATGATCCATATGTGCACCCACAGCCACGAATTCATTAGGATTTTCTCCTTCAATCATAGCTACCACATTCCTTACATTCACCCTTCTCGTATTGACATTTACTATGAGTCCTGCAGTCAGGCCTGGCAGAAGTACGGGTTTGAACTTCAGTGTGCCGGCCGCAGCGTCCTTTTCATATTTGGAGATATCCAGACCACCCTCATTTATCAGCAGGTTAGATACTCTTTCAGTGATTGTGATTGATATTGGACTGGAAGATATCTCCTTTCCGTCCAGACGCATAGTCGTCCAGTTGGTGCGTGGTCCGTTTTCGGCCGGAGCAGGATAGTTGTTAAACTTATACTCCCCCCATCTTCTGGTTACATCATTGTTTATTGTCAAATCGATAACCCCAAGTATACCCTTGTTATTCAAAGCATCAGATTTTTTTCTGGATATCTCAGACTGGGCACGCATATTATCTCCGACAAGCTTCTTATACATCGGCGATGTATTGTCATTGTACCCCGGAAATCCTGATAACCTGACAATAACTTTACCTTGAACATTAATACCGGCAAAATCATCAATACCGTTGGCTTTATCTGTCAGACCGTAACCGACAAACACCATGGGTCCGTTAAATTTTATGTTCAGGGTAGCCCTTGATATCGTAAAATCAACACCTTCCCTGAAAATATACTCCTGTCCGCCAATCTTTATTGAAAAGGTTGACCCTCCGGCCGGCTGACTCTCTATCAATGTGAAGTTCTGAAAGTATGATTTAGTCATACTGAACTGACGGCCAGCCTGCCCAGACGGTCCTGCAGCCGGCGGGGCCGGAGGTGTAGGAGGTACAGCAGCCGGTGGTCCGGCAGCAGGAGCTGCGGGAGTTGCAGGAGCAGGTAAGGCAACCGGAATCTGTCTTGGCATTCTCCCTCCGAATCCCATGGCAGCATCACCTCCAGGAGCTACACCAAATACCCTGAACATACTCGCAAGATAATCTGCAGCAAGGTATGAGCCTCTTTCACCTGTTGCCCTTCCTTCCATCCAGTCAGAAGAGAGGAACTCAAGCTGCCCTTTGATAGCATCAATTGTAATAGCCTGAAGTCCTTTTTCTTTCGGTGTCTGCTGGGCATTCAGATTTAAAATAGTTACAATACACAATGCAGTTGCAGTAAAAATCTTTCTTTTCATTGAAATACATTTTGCTAAAACATAAGAAATCTGGCGATCAATATTAGTTAAATAAATGAAACTGCTTCAGGGATAACGACTGCTTAACTTAATTTAACATTTATCAAATATAGCAAGGTAATAATTTTGTATCCTATATATATGTGATAAAAATTTCGATGCATAAGATTTTATTATATTTTCGCGGCTGGTTTTAATCAACAAAGTAAAAGATGAATAAAGTTATACATATTGTTTCTTTGGCAATCATCATATCCTCATGCTCCTGTTGTCAGGAGAAGAAAGTCTATAAAGATGATTATATAGTAAAAACAGGTGATCAGGCGCCTGATTTTACTGTAAATGAAGCCGGTGGTATGTCGTACAAGTTATCAGATCTGCGTGGAAAGGTCGTCATGCTTCAGTTCACAGCGAGCTGGTGCAGCGTCTGCCGTGCTGAAATGCCTTTCATAGAAAAGGAGATATGGCAGGAGAAGGGTGGATCTGACCTGGCTGTTATCGGTATTGACCGTGATGAACCGGCAGATATCGTAATCAAATTCCAGAAGGATATGGGTATTACTTATCCGCTGGCTCTCGACCCGGGTGCCGGAATATTCAGCCTTTTTGCACTGAAGGAAGCCGGTGTCACCAGAAATGTGATAATCGACAGAAACGGTAAAATCATTTTCCTGACACGTCTCTTCAACAGGGCTGAATTTGATGAGATGAAAAAGGTAATATTTGATCATCTGGTTAGTAAATAATACTGATTTTTTGAGGTTTTTCTATTTCAGGATGCAGTAAAAAGAATGAAGGGTATGCAACCTTTTTTGTATCATATCCGTTATATATACATCCTTGTCTATTGTTTAATTTATTAACTCTTTGATTTAGAAAAACTTAAAACTGAAAGATGATGAAAAAGCTATTAGTATTTATTTTAGCAGCTTTTATAGCCATGCCGGCGTTCTCACAGATAAATTTCGGTCTGAAAGCCGGTCTCAGCACCACTTCCATCACGATGGAAGATCTCAAAACGATAAGTTCTGGCGGTACTGACTATACTGTCGAAAAACTGAAGGGTGCAAACTTCGGCTTTCACGGCGGGGCATTTGTAAGGGTGGGCATTTCGAAGCTCTATATTCAACCTGAACTGCTGTTCACAAACAGAACAAACGAGTATACAGTTGCAAACCTGGCAACTGTTACGGATTCAATTGTAAAACAGAAATTCAATAAGCTCGAGATACCGCTTATGATCGGGCTGAAATTCGGACCTGTCAGGATCAACGCGGGACCATCTGCAGCAATGCTTATAAATTCCCCTGCCGATCTGATAAAGGATCCGGATTTTAAAACAATGTATGCCAAGATGACTTTTGGCTATCAGGCAGGAGTTGGACTCGATCTGTTTCAGAAGCTAACTGTTGACCTTCGGTATGAGGGCAGCCTGACGAAATATCAGAATCAGATAGAGAACCTGCTTGGCACTAAAGTTGCTCTTGACGACAGACCTAATGCATTCCTCCTGAGCGTTGGAATAATGTTCTGAAAAAGAAGTGATTCTTAAAAGACCGTTCCACCAAAGGAGCGGTCTTTTATTTTGAAAGAAGCATTTTTGCAGCAACAATCAGCAACAACACACCGAAGATCTTCCTTAATATGGTTTGAGGTATGTTAAGGGCAAATTTTGAACCAAAATATGATCCGATAATAAATGCTGCAGCCAGGATCAGTGCAAACTTGATATTCACCTGTCCTGCTTTCCAGTAATTAAATGCAGCCAGGATTCCAATGGGGGGAAGCATTACAGCCAGGCTGGTTCCCTGTGCAAGTTGCTGATTAAAGCCCAGGATATAAACAAGTGCAGGAATCATTATGATAGCGCCACCAATACCAAGCATACCCGCCATTATACCTGTGATTATTCCGATCACACAAACAATTAGAAATGTTGAGATTGTCATATTCATAGGTTTTATTATTTCTGAAGATTAATCGTAAAAATATGAATAATAAGTAAATTTGCTATCCACAAAATAAAAATGAAAAGCAGAAACAGAATACTATTGTTATTACTTCCCGGACTTATTCTTGTTCTCTTTATTACATTAGTATACAGTTTATTGTATGGCCCGCATATTAAGACAGGGGGGAAAAAGATAACAATTTACATTCCTGATGGCTCAACATACACCCAGGCAATGGATTCTGTGAAGGCTCATATTTCCGTTAAACATCCGAAGACCCTGGAATGGATCGCTGAAAGGAAAAAATATCCTCAACTCGTTAAACCGGGGAGGTATGTTTTAGAAAGTGACATGAGCTATACTGCATTAATAAATTATCTGCGGTCGGGCAGGCAAAACTCAGTAAATGTCACATTCAACAACATCCGTACACTGAATGATCTTGCCGGAAGGATCGGCATGCAGATCGATGCCGATTCAACCCGGATCATCACATTTCTAACTGATCCTGATAATTATTCGAAGGATGGCTTTACAGCTGAAACTGTGATCGCGGTATTTATTCCGAACACTTACCAGCTTTTCTGGAACACGACTCCTAAAGGTTTATATAACAGGATGCTCGGTGAGTATAAGAAATTCTGGAACGACGACAGGCTGGCCAGGGCAAAGGAGAAAAATCTTACTCCTGTTGAAGTCTCGATTCTTGCGTCGATAATTGATGATGAAGTAGCAAAACCAGATGAGAAGCCGCGTATTGCTGGTGTTTATCTAAACCGTCTTAAGAGGGGAATACCTCTCCAGGCATGTCCGACAATAAAATTTGCACTGAATGATTTTACAATAACCAGGGTTCTTAAGAAGCATCTGGAGATAGATTCACCATACAATACATATAAACACCGTGGTTTTCCGCCCGGCCCTATCGGATGCGCTTCAGTTGAGGGGATTGACGCAGTTCTGAATGCTGAAGAACACGATTACCTTTATTTTGCAGCAAAAGCAGATTTCTCCGGTTATCATAACTTCTCCCGGACCCTGGCCGAGCACAACAGGTATGCAGCCATATACCAGAGGGAACTCAATAAAAGAAGGATATTCAGGTAGAGCCAATAATTTCAACCTCCCGTTCAAGGGCAATGCCATACTTTTCGAGAACCGATTCCCTTATTTTTTCCGAGAGATCATAAATTTCTTTCCCGGTAGCATTCCCAAAATTGACAAGGACAAGAGCCTGCATTTCATGAACACCGGCGTTGCCGATCCGCTTGCCCTTCCATCCGCACCGGTCAATAAGCCAGCCTGCCGCAAGCTTTATCCCGCCTGAATCATCCGGATAATGAGGTATTTGAGGATACTTCGCAATGATTTTTTCGGCCTCAGGTATGCTGAGCACAGGATTCTTAAAGAAGCTACCCGCATTTCCATAAACTTTCGGATCAGGTAATTTACGCTTCCTGATATTTATAACAGCTTGCCTCACGTTCCGGAGACTTATTGCCCCAGCCTTGTTTACCTCTTCCTCTAAGAGATCATATCGGAGGTTAAATGAAGGAATTATGCCCAGTTTGAAATAGACTTTTGTAATGAAGAACTTGTTTCTCAGATCTTTCTTAAAGATGCTGTTCCTGTAGCTGAACAGGCACTCCCCGTTACTGAATTCCCTGACCGATCCGTCACTTATATCTAATGCTCTTACCCTTGTAATAGTATCCTTAACCTCCACGCCATATGCTCCTATATTCTGGACGGGAGCCGCTCCGACCAGACCCGGAATCAGCGAAAGGTTTTCCACTCCGTAATAACCTTTTTTTACACACCACTCAACAAAATGATCCCATTTTACACCTGCTCCGACCGATAAGATAACTCCTGATTCATCATTTTCTTCAGGATTTATTTCCTCAATTGCGCTGTGCAATACAGTTCCCCTGAAATCAGAAATAAATAATAGATTACTGCCTTCGCCCATAATAAGCAATGGCTCACCGCATGACTGCCTGTCCCTGAAAAAAACGATGGCTTCTTCTTCGGTCTTTAGCGATACAAGACAGTCAGCCTTATAGTCAAGTCCGAATGTATTGTATGGTTTAAGGGATATATTTCTGTAGATCATATTTGAACGGAAGTACTAAATTATCTTCAGTTATTTGAACCGCAGAGCGGCTCCATTAATAATATGTGAAAATACGTTATTCAATTGAACCGCAGAGCGGTCCCATCAATAATAGGTAAAAAAAAGTTATTAGTTTTTAACCGCGGAGCGGTTCCATCAATAATAGGTGAAAATAAGTTATTGGTTTTGAACCGCGGAGCGGTTCCATCAATAATAGGTGAAAATAAGTTATTGGTTTTGAACCGCGAAGCGGTTCCATTAATAATAGGTGAAAAACATGTTATTAGGTTCAAACCTCGGAGCGGTTTCATCAGTTTTAAATATCTTGTTCATTATATCTTGAAAAACTTTTCCAGAAGTTAAGATAATTATCAGATCCTGTTCCTTTATGATCTTTGAATCGCTGTTTGTTTACTGATGTGTTCAAATCATTAACTGTTTTACACCATTT
>JADDYF010000094.1 GCA_015712185.1 Bacteroidales bacterium | reverse complement strand
GACCAGCTGATCTCAAATGCACATAAATACAATATTCACGTGAGCCTGAATCTCCACAGGGGGCCAGGGTATTGTATCAATGCAGGATTTCATGAACCTTTCAACCTCTGGAAGGACAAGGAAGCCCAGGATGCCTTTTATGCTCACTGGCAGATGTGGGCTGAACGTTATAAAGGAATCTCAGCTGATAAACTCAGCTTCGACCTTCTTAATGAACCTGCCTATATCGAAGATATGAATGACCAGTATGCAAAGAAAGGTCCGGTTCCGGGAGAGATTTACCAAAAAGTGGCTGAGGGCGCCTCAAAGGTTATTCGCTCGGTATCTCCCCACCGGCTGATCATCGCCGACGGAAACAACGGAGGTAATAATGTAATACCCGAACTGACCGATCTGAAAATTGCACAGAGCTGCCGCGGGTATTATCCGGGATTGGTATCACACTACCAGGCCTCATGGGTATGGAAAGATCCGTCACAGGCGCCAACCCCGGTCTGGCCGGGTACTATAGACGGCAATTACTATGGAAGAGAACAGCTCGAGGCATTCTATAAGCCATGGATCGATCTGAAAAACCAGGGTGTCGGCGTCCACTGCGGTGAATGCGGCTGTTATAACAAAACTCCTCATAACGTATTCCTTGCCTGGTTCGGTGACGTAATTGACATCCTGATAAGCAACGGAATCGGTTATGCTCTGTGGAATTTCAGGGGCGATTTCGGAATTCTCGACTCACGCAGGACAGATATCGAGTATACCGACTGGTATAATCATAAACTTGACAGCAAGCTGCTCGAGCTCATAAGAAAATACTGATCATAGTTATTGGTCATCACTGGTTTACCGGTAGAATGATGAAAAAGCTCGTATTGTTTGGGGCCGGCAGGATCGGCCGTTCATTTATAGGTCAATTATTTTCCCGGTCGGGTTTTGAGGTTGTCTTTGTGGATATCAACGAGTCGTTGATCAATGAACTCAACCTGAGTAATCATTATGATGTTATCATAAAGAGTGAACATCCTGATGAAGTAATTAGAGTAAATGGTGTCCGTGGTGTTTCGGTCAGAGAAGAAGAAACAGTAACAGAAGAACTGGCAGATGCCAATATTGCAGCAGTTTCAGTTGGTCAGAAAGGATTCCCTGATGTAATTGCAGCCATTGCAAAGGGACTAAAGCATCGAATGGAACGATCCAGTGATCGCCCCCTTGACATTATACTAGCGGAAAATGTGCGAAATGCAAGTCAGCTTGCAAAGAACATTCTCATTGATATTCTGGGTAACGATTACCCGATAGATAAACTTGTCGGACTGATTGAAACAAGCATCGGTAAAATGGTACCCATCATACCTATCGATGTTCAGGAAAGAGATCCTCTTCTTGTTTATGCCGAACCGTACAATACCCTGATCGTCGATGAAAAAGCTTTCAAGAATCCGATACCGGAGGTTGAAGGGCTTGCACCAAAAGAGAACATACAGGCATGGGTAGACCGTAAATCGTACATCCACAATTTTGGCCATGCTGCAGCAGCCTATCTTGGATTCCTGACAGATCCCTCGGCTTTCTATCTGGCCGATATCCTGGAAATACCTGCTGTAATGGAATTTACCAGGGAGGCAATGTTGGAAAGTGCTGATATACTGAAAGCGAAATATCCGGGCGAGTTCACAGCAGGAGATCTGACCGACCATATTGATGACCTTCTGCACAGGTTTAAGAACCGTGCTCTTGGAGATACAGTATTCAGAGTAGGTTGTGACCTTAAACGCAAATTACACAGGAATGACAGGATCATGGGACCGCTCATTGATGGAATCCATACCGGATCGAAAGTGGATAAAATATTGGTGACCTTCGCCAATGGATTGCGTTTCAGAGCTGTCGATGAGACCGGAAAACATTTCCCTGGCGATCTGGAGTTCTCAGAAACTCTTCATTCAAAAGGTCTCCGCTATGTTTTGTGCAATATATGCGAACTGGAGCCTGATGGTGACTCTGAAGTGATCAGAAGAATTATCGCTGCAACACTAAACGGTAAACAATAAATTATTTTTTGTTCATTAAGGCGGATTACAAAAAAAATCCTTCCTGCCTGATCCGGATTATGATCAGAACAACCACGAAAACAGCAGATATTCAGTCATCCAGTGCCTGGTAAACCATGGCCTTGAATTTACTCTGGATATCACTATGGCTCAGGGGTGACTGCTGGATGAAAAGCAGACCAATAAGCCTTTCAGCCGGATCTGCCCAGTATGTAGTGCCAAAAATTCCTCCCCACGAAAATGTACCTTCTGAAATCCCCAGTACAGCCTGTCCTGAAGCGGTAGTGATCTCAAAACCAAGTCCGAATTTGTTACGATTAAGATTAAGGTCACCTATCTGGTTCGAAGTGATAAGCTCAACAGTCCGTCTGGACAGGATCCTTATATCTTTATAAACCCCCGTGTTCAGCAGCATCTGCAGGAAAACAGCATAATCTTTAGTTGTGGAACTTAATCCGGCTCCGCCCGAGAAATAAGTACCTTTCAGCAATGGATAATTGACAAATTCCTGAGGCATCAGTCTTACATGATGGTTGCTGTCCTCAGTATTCACCTTCACCAGCCTGTCATGTTTATCAGCCGGCAGATAGAACCATGTGTCATCCATGCCCAGAGGATTGAAAATACGCTGCTTCAGATATTGGTCGAGACTTTGCCCTGACCAGATCTCGACAAGATAACCAAGCACATCCACATTCAATCCATAGGTCCATTTCTCTCCCGGCTGATGACCAAGCGGCAATTTTCCCAATGCTTTGATGTCATCGCCAATCTTTATCCTGTCATTCCCGAAGCCTCCGTTAACACCTCCTTTACGGTAGATTGCTCCCATTACCCTCGAACCTATTCCAGCATAGTCTATTCCCGATGTGTGGGTAAGAAGGTCTCTGATAGTGACTTCACGCCGTGCCGGTATGGTTGTATAAGATGTATCCTTTTCATTGAACTGGTCAAGAACCTGTGGATGAGCAAATTCAGGAATGTATTTTGAAACAGGATCATCAAGAAGGAATTTTCCTTCTTCAAACAGTGTCATAGCAGCAATACTTACAATTGCTTTTGTCTGGGATGCAATCCGGAAGATGTTGTCCGTTTGCATAGGTATTTTTGTTTCAATATCACTCACACCAAATGCCTTGCTGTAAACAATCTTACCATCACGGGCAATAAGACCAACAGCTCCTGCCACCCATCCGCTGTCAATGTATTGCTGTATCATTTTGTCAATACGCACTAATCTCTCAGATGAAATATCCGCCCTTTCCGGCGATGAAACCTTCAGGACTTTCACATCTGAACAGGAACAAACCGCTAATACGGTTAAAATAAAAATGATGATCTTTTTCATGATATGGATTTATCAGGTTATGTTTTGAGGTAATTTCTTACTTCCTTATTTCTTTTTCTGGAAGATCCCGTCGCCAATATAAATTCCCAGATGCGGAGGTTGATTATACACAACGTTCTGCCATGCTATCCCAAGCCTGTAAACAGTATCGTGCATCAGGGTCGGCATTCTCACTGCTGTCGGTATCGTAGTGGTAAATAATAACAGCGAAGCATTATCACTTCCCCTGAAAATAACCTCTTCTCTCCAGTCACCCAGGATATCAGCGCTGATAACCGGAGTCGCTTTTGTCCCGTTGATCGATGATCCTCCGTATTTTGAGGCATCCAGAAGCCTTACAGGTTTATGGTTAATATAGTCCCAGTCATCAATAAATGCCCTGTCAAGCAGCTCATCCTGCAGGTCGCCATCCCAGTATATCCTGAAATTGACTGAAGGCACTGCATCTGTTATCTTTGCTCCCTTAACGCTATAAATACCATGTGTTGCAGAGGACCATAATTCGAATCCCCTGTGACCGGGATAGATATCAGCTGCGTTCCCTCTTCCGACATCACTGCTGTCGGGAATGCGGAACAGTATCTTCCCGTCCCTTGCGCTATGAAGCACTGAACCCCAGCCTCCGGTCTCCTTTACTGCCCAAACCTCAAGTCCCGGACTATCCGGGTCGAGATCCGAAAGATGCATTGCATCACCGTGTCCCATTCCCGTTGTATAAATTGGTTCACCGTTATCATCATAAGCACTCGAACCATATACTACTTCATCCTTCCCGTCACAATCTATATCCCCGGCACTCAGATTATGGTTTCCCTGACCCATATATTCCTGATGTCCCTTATCCGAATCGAAGAACCATCTGAGTGAAAGGTCACCATTCCTCCAGTCCCACGCCGCAATTGTAAGTCTTCCGTAGTATCCTCTTCCCATCAGTAATGACGGAAGCACACCGTCAAGATATGCGATGCAGGCAAGGAACCTGTCCACACGGTTCCCGTTACACTCATTTGCACCCCACGCACATACATCTCCGCGACCCGGTATATAATCCACTGTCTTCATTGCTTCTCCGGTTGTACCGTTAAAAACTGTGAGATATTCCGGACCTGCCACTATCCTGCCTCTTTCATTTACAAAATCTGCATTTGCATCTCCAATTACCCTGCCTTTGCCGTCTATAGTTCCATCCGCTGTTTTGCACGCGATCTCTGCCTTGCCGTCGCCATCCATATCATAAACCATGAACTGAGTATAATGGGCTCCCGCCCTGATATTCCTGCCAAGGTTGATCCTCCAGAGCTGTGTGCCATCCAGTTCATAAGCATCAATTATAACCGGTGCCGTATAACCATCCTGGGCATTGTCACGGGCATTTGAGGGATCCCACTTAAGAACTATTTCGTACTGACCATCACCATCGAGATCTCCGGTACTCGCATCGCCCGGGGAATAACTGTACTGGCGTCTGTCCTGGGGTGTGAGCTGCTGCGACCCAGGAGGCCGGTTATCTGCAGGTCTGTTTACCCGGGCAGGACGGTTGGAGACGACCTCCTTTTCCATAGTTCCTCCGGATGGACGATTCAGCGGTATCTCCGAGAAATTCTGCTTCCAGATTACACATGAAGCTGATTCCTTTTGTTCCTTCCCCTTTAAAAATGTTTTTACCGTATAAACAGCATCACCGGGATTCCTGTCAGTATAGCTCGTGACTTGTGATAATGGTTTCTGATTTAGCTTCTGATCATCCCTGTAAAGATTAAAAGCTATCTTTTCAGGATCAGTTCCGAGCATTCTCCAGCTGATAAAAACCTCATAGAGGCTTGTTCTTACCGCTACAATGCCCCTGTCGAGATTTTCCATCTGGCGTTCCGGAGATTTTTTTACACCTGATTGAATTGAGAAAATACCGGCAATGATCAGAATTAAACTACCGACACGTTTCATAAATCTCATTTCAGTTTATACATTTCTGCTCCGGCGAGAAGGAAGCATCCCAGTCCGAAATCCTCAAAATTGGGTACATTGTTATATCCTACCGGCTGGCTGTCCTTCGGCTCCTTGCCTGTCCCCTGAACATACCCGAGGAATCCGTTTGGATGCAGCGATTCAGTCACAAGGGCATTCCATGCTTTTGTAACAACCGGCAGATACTTTTTCCTGCTTACAAGTCCGTTATTTATCGACCATGCCATTGCATAGGTGAACATAGCTGTTCCTGTAAGCTCTTTACCTCCAAAATTACCCGGATCGTGGAGGCTTACATTCCAGTAGCCATCATCCCGCTGAACTTTCACAAGCGCTTCAAACATCTCTTTGAGAGTTGTCACATATTCCTTCGTGTACGGACTCTCTTTCGGCAGGAACTCAAGTGTCCTCACAAGCGCTGCTGCCACCCATCCGTTACCTCTCGACCAGTAACAGTCTTCCCCGTTAGGTTCCGTGTAGGGAAGATCAAAGTCCTTGTCGCGCCACCACAGGTGATCAGCCGTACTGTACAATCCGTTTGTCCCATGCTTCTGCTTGGTAAATATATACATCTCGTGTGCCCTGTCGAAGTACCTGTTATCCTTATAGATATAGCCCAGACGTGCAAACACCGGCATTGACATGTGTATTGCATCGATCCAGCTCCAGTCATCAATTTTATCTGTCGCCAGCATATTATCGATACAGGCTTTTATATCCCTGATCCTTTCTTCTCTTGAAGTATCCATAAGGTAGAGGTCGATATATGTCTGACCGCAGCACTGGTCATCGCCGTTACGGGTCTTTATGCCATTGCGCAGCCCCCACTTGTGGAATTCACCCCAGCTGACCGCATAGTTCAGGTATGATGGATCGGGCTTAAGCTTATATAGCGCCATCAGACCTTCGTAATAAGTGCCGCGTGTCCATATATTGCTCGGCCGTTCCCGTTCGGTTATAATTGTCTTGCCAACATCCGGCCACTTTTCCATGAAATATTTGTTGGCAAGCACCATCGCCGACAGGGTTCTTTCCTTTGACACCGGCTCTTTTTCGTTGTTAACAAATCCCAGAAGTAGATCCGACAGGTTTTCAGCGGCTTTCCTGTTTTCAAAATCGGTTGTCAGCCTGTCATGGTCAATATATTCATTGTAGATCCAGGGATCACCAATGGCAAATACATAACCTTTACCATACCTGTTCTCTGCGATCAGTACTTTCCCGTTCTCGGTCAGGATTGCTTTTGCATTTCCCGAGAGATTGATGTCGGATACCTCTTTTATATATATCTTCGAAACGCCTCTGAAAAGAGGATGATCAGGCAGGTTTTTACATGCTCCCATCTCCCACTCTGTACCTTTCACCGGATGAAGTGTCACATGATTGAAGGTCATGCCGAACACTGATGTAAGGTCATTTAGGTGAGTGAATTCGCAGTTAGGTGCATCATTGGCCAGAACTGCAAGGACACCTCCTTTCTTTACCCATTTCCTTATTGCCCTGATATCTTCAGGAAGAATATAATTTGGTGATTTTGATTCAGTAGTACTATCAGGATCAACTATTATGTAAACATCTATCCCGCTGAGGACCTTTGCCAGTGGTTTCTCGATTGTCGTTAATGCTGCTCCTTTCAATTTGAATATTTCCCCCCACCTCGAATAACCGCTCCATTCAGTGTCGCTCCAGAGATAATGGAACGGTTTTCCGGTTTTCGCATTTGTTTCACGGTTGAACCAGTTATCGAGGCCGACAATCGGCTGGGCTTCTGTTATGCGGAAAGGAACTGCAAAAAAAAGAACCGAAATAAGCACAAGCAGATTCCTGGAAGATTTGATTTTTTTCATGATTGTTCCTGTTATACCTTCAAAAATAGAAAACATAAATGACGATTTAATCCCGTAACTGAAAAAATTATATCTTTCACATTCCATCTATCATTAAAAAGGCAATGAGGAAAATCTTTCTGATTCTTACACTGGCAGTCGCGGGATTATTCTGCAACTCACAGGATCTGAATAACAGATTAATCACTCCAGGCGAGATCTGGCCTGATACGGATGGCAACCACATAAACGCACACGGGGGAGGTATTTTGTTTCACAAAGGAACTTACTACTGGTTTGGTGAGGCACGGCTCCTGCGGACCGATAAGGACAGAACTAATTATGGTGTCGGGTGTTATTCCTCAAAAGACCTGGTTAACTGGAACAATGAAGGACTGGCCTTACGGGTTATAGATGATACATTAAGCCTGCTCCAGCCCGGATGCGTGATCGAACGTCCCAAGGTTATCTATAACAGGAAAACTCGAAAGTTTGTAATGTGGTTTCATCATGAGCTGAAGGGACAGGGTTACAGGGCTGCATTAACAGGAGTAGCATCAAGTGATGATATCACCGGCCCTTATAAATACCTGAGAAGTCTTCGTCCCAACGCGGGTGTATGGCCTGTAAATTTTCCGGAGGAATTCAAAAATATTTCTGTCGATGAAGCTGCTCTCAAAGGAAAGCCGGAAGACCGGGTCAAAGCAGTAAAAGAGGGCTTGTACCTGCGGCGGGACTTCGAAGGCGGACAGATGGCCAGGGATATGACCTTGTTTATCGGCAGGGACGGGAAGGCATATCATATTCATTCCGCGGAAGAGAATATGACTCTCCATTTCTCGGAGCTGACTGACGATTACCTCGACTTTACTGGAAGGTACTACCGTGTCCTTCCGGGCGAATCGAATGAGGCTCCAGCCCTGTTTTTTGCAAGGGACAGGTATTATATGTTCTCATCCGGGACAACGGGCTGGAGACCAAATCCCGCCAGGCTTTCGGTCGCTGAAAAAATCACAGGTGATTGGAAGACCATTGGCAATCCATGCAGGGGCACCGATGAGGAGAACAGGATAACATTCGGTTCACAAAGTACATTTGTCATTTCACCTAGAAATAAGAAGAATGTATATATCTTTATGGGAGACAGGTGGACGCCTCAAAATCTTGCTGACAGCAGGCATATCTGGCTGCCGGTGGAATGGGAAGACGCGATGCCGGTCATAAGATGGCACGAGGAGTGGGATATTGACAAATTGAAGAAGGTTGAATAGCAAAAGATCCCCTCCATCGGAGAGCCTGTCCCGCGACAGCGGGAGGTCTGGGGTGGGTTAAATCTGGTGTTGAAAAGGTTGAAAAAGTTTAAAAAAGTTTAAATTTATTGAAGTATACTTAAATCATTAAAGATGAAGAAGACTACTAAAATCTTATCTGTTCTGTTTATTGCCGGTTTAATAGTAAATCCTGTTATCTGTCAAGTAGATAAACAGGCAGGCGCCCGGGATAATACTCTTACGGAACTCGAAAAAGCTGAAGGCTGGAAATTGCTGTTTGACGGGAAGACCTCCACCGGCTGGATGAATGCCGGAACAAAGACATTCCCTCCGAACGGGTGGGAGATCAAAGACGGAACACTTACCATAAATCCTGCTGCAAAGAAACAGGGTGGCGGAGGTGATATAGTTACAGTTGATAAATTCACCAACTTTGAACTGGTTGTCGATTTCAAATACAATACCGGCGCTAACAGCGGAATCAAATATTTTGTTGATACTGAAGTAAATAACGGTGCACTTGCTTCTATCGGATGTGAATACCAGGTGCTGGATGACAGGAACCACCCTGACGCAAAAGCCGGGATCAACGGTAACCGTACGCTCGCCGGACTGTATGATCTTATTGCCCCGACAAATAAAAGAGATAATGGTGACAACACGTGGAACAGGGCAATGATCGTTGTCAGGGGTAATAAGGTTCAGCACTGGCTGAATGATAATCTGACTGTTGAATATGAGAGAGGCACTCCGGCATGGAGAGAACTTGTGGCCACCAGCAAATTCAAGGATTACATGGGTTTCGGTGAGAACAGGGAAGGAAGGATCCTTCTTCAGGATCATGGGAATGTCGTCTCTTTCAAAAATATAAAGATCAGGGAGTTAAAATAGGGCGCAGGGCGAAGGGCAAAAGGCACATGGCAAAGAATTTACTGAAAAGATCCCCTCCCTCGAGGGACCTGAGTGGGCTAAACCAATAGCCTGACGATTTTTGCGGAAACTTTACTATCTTTGATCATAACTAAGAGTTAGTGAACTGATTTCTTGATTGATTGTTCTATCATCAGAATTGCCGGAGAATGAACATTAATACTGACTCACATGAAAAACCTGGCATTATTACTGGTCATTTCTTGTTGTTTCATTGCTTTTTCGTGTAATAAGGATAAGAAATCTGAACGTTTTAAGCTTCTGACCGGCCATGAATGGAGAACCGACACTCTTCTGGCGAACGGTGTCGATGCCAGCGGACCCGGTCAGCTGCTGGAACCATTCAAGGGTGATGCAAAATTTGAAGAGGATGGAACAGGTTACTTCGGGGATTATACGGGAACCTGGTGGTTTAATGCTGATGAAACTGAGGTTAATATTGAAACTGATTCCCTTCCTGTCCCGATCATCTGTGATATAGTTGAACTGACATCTGTCTCGTTAAAAATAACCACGGTAGTCCCAAACCTGCAGAACCCTCTTGAACCTCATAATATCCGAATGACCTTCAAGGCAAAGTGATGCGATCCCTGCTTTCAGCCTTTGGATTTATTCTGAGCATTTCCCTAAATGCTTCAGATGCTGACGGAATAGTCGCAGGAAAAGTATTTGATAAAAATACAGGCGAACCGCTAGCCGGTGTATATGTCATATACGGAAAGAACCTTGGAACGACAAGCAATAAGGACGGTTTATACATTTTCCGGTCTGAAGAGGGTAAACTTAATGTCACCTTCCAGTTTATCGGTTACGAATCTGTAACAAGGAACGTTAATCTGACAGAAAATGATACGACCGAGCTCAACATTGGGCTCGAATTGCAGATCCGTGAGATTGACCAGGTTGTTGTCAGTGCAAACAGGATTGAACAGAGAGTTGCCGAGCTGAGCGTATCAATGGATATTATTAAAACCTCATTCCTTTCAGGTAACCATATCACGGATGCCCAGGAGCTGATAAACAAGAATCCTGGCATCGAGGTGCTTGACGGACAGGCATCCATAAGGGGTGGAAGCGGATACGCCTACGGTGCCGGCAGCAGGGTTCTGGCACTCGTCGACGGACTCCCTTTCATTTCTGCCGATGCGGGAAATATCAAATGGCAGTTCCTGCCCCTTGAAAACCTTTCGCAGGTAGAGATAATCAAAGGAGCTTCTTCGGTACTCTACGGGTCTTCAGCGCTTAACGGAGTAATAAACTTCCGGACTGCCGATGCTTCAAATGTTCCTGTCACCCGGTTCTTTGTCGAAGCAGGCATATTTGACATACCGAGGAACAGAAACTGGGTCTGGTGGGATACTCCAAGGGTATTTTCCACACTTTCATTTTCTCATCTGCAGAAGATAGGGAAAACAGATTTTGGCATCAGTACTAATCTGATGACAGATGAGGGCTACAGAAGACTTAACGGGGAACGGCTTGCCAGGATGAACCTCAAACTGAAGCGCTTCAGCAGCAAAGCAGAAGGATTAAATTACGGGATGAATATAAGTTCGGGACTGACTCAAAAGAAAGATTTCAT
>JADDYF010000420.1 GCA_015712185.1 Bacteroidales bacterium | reverse complement strand
GTTATGGTGCAGACGGAAATATATGGGGCGGGGAATTCCTCATAGCTGATCTTAAAAATTACAGGCGCTATACACATTTTGAATATGTTCCAATGCCGGGAGGTGACAGGGCAGTTGATGAACCATGGAGAATGGCATATTCCTATCTTTACAAGTACTCGGCCGGCAGATTTGATTTTGAATCTGTCCCTGCTTTCAGGACTTTAGACAGCAAAAAACTGGCAATGACCGGTGAGATGCTTGGAAGTAATTTGAATTCACCGCTCTCATCTGGTGCAGGAAGACTTTTCGATGCCGTATCTGCTTTGCTGGGGCTGTGTACAATATCGAATTTCGATTCAGAAGCGCCAATGAGGCTTGAATCGGCAGCTGATGAAAAAACCGATGATTTTTACCGGTTTGAGATAAACGATACAGTTGTTTTCTCGGAAACAATCAATGAAATTCTCGGTGATCTGCCGGATAAAAAGATCCCGGTTATTTCGGCAAAATTTCACAATACCATTGCCAGGGTAATTCTTATGGTATCGATTAAGATCCGTGAAGAAACATCATTGAATAAAGTTGTACTTTCGGGAGGTGTATTCCAGAATAAATATCTCCTCGAAAAAGCTGTAATCCTTTTAAGACGGAACAGGTTTAAAGTTTTTACAAATCATCTTGTCCCGTCCAATGACGGGGGGATTTCGCTGGGGCAGTTAGTAATTGCATCAAAACTGATAAGATAATGTGTCTGAGTATTCCGGCAAGGATAGTGTCAATTGAAGGAAATATGGCAGAGGTTTCTGCAGGAGGAACAATATTCAAGGCCGGACTTCATATGATTGAAGATGCACGCATAGGGGATTATATTTTGCTTCATGCCGGATTTGCGATTCAGAAGATAAGCGAAAAGGAGGCTGCTGAGACTCTGAAAATACTTGAGGACATGAAAAACGCCGGGGATGATTGAAATAATATGAAGTTTATTGATGAATACCGCAACAAGAATCTGATACTGAAGCTGGCAGCTCAGATCAGGAAATCAGTGAAACGCGACTATACTTTCATGGAGGTCTGCGGTGGTCATACTTCAGCCATACACCGGTTCGGTATTCCTTCATTACTGCCGGAATGTATAAGGCTTATTTCCGGGCCCGGTTGTCCTGTGTGTGTGACGGGCACTGGTTTTATCGACAAGGCAATTTATTATTCAGCTATCCCTGAAGTTATACTGACTACATTCGGAGATCTGATGAGGGTTCCGGGTTCAGCAACCACCCTCGAAAAGATGAAAGCCCGGGGCGCAGATATCAGGATTGTCCTGTCATCTTTGGAGTCCCTTGCTATAGCATGGGACCGCCCGGATAAAAAAGTAATATTTCTTTCTATTGGATTCGAAACGACTGCACCTGGTACTGCAGTCACTGTTAAACAGGCTGAAAAGCAAAGAATCACCAATTTCTTCCTGCTCAATGCACATAAGGTCATGCCACCTGCAATGGAAGCAATTATGAAAGACAACGTTAACATCGACGGCTTTATCTGTCCGGGACATGTTGCAACGATAACCGGTCCGGGAGCTTTCAGCCTTATCCCCGAAAAATACCGGACCGGATGCGTGATCACTGGTTTTGAACCGACAGATATACTGATGTCAATATTAATGCTGATCAGACAGGTCAACCAGAATAGTCCTGCGGTTGAGGTCCAGTACAGCAGGGCAGTAACAGTAAATGGAAATTCCGCAGCCCTGAAGTATGTGTATGAAGTATTTGAACCATGCGACTCAGTGTGGAGAGGCCTGGGAACAATCCCTCTCAGCGGCCTTAAGCTGAGAAGTGATTTTGAAAGATATGATGCGGAAAAAGTGATGCCTGTGAGTCTGCCGGAACCGGAAGATAACGAACTATGCGCCTGTGGTGAAGTGTTGCGAGGTGTGAAAACTCCATCGGAGTGTCCGCTTTTTGCCAGTGTCTGCATTCCCGGGAATCCCGTCGGGGCATGTATGGTATCTGCGGAAGGGGCCTGTAATACATGGTACAGATACCGTATGAACAATGAATGAACTTGTTACATTGAGTCAGGGCAGCGGCGGCAAGCAGACTCATGAGCTTATAAGAAAAGTCTTTGCTGAACGGTTTGTTATGGACATGCCTCTGACTGACTCTGCAATTCTCGACTGCACCTGCAACACGATGGCATTTACAACTGATTCATATGTTGTGGATCCCCTGTTTTTCCCGGGAGGCAACATAGGAAAACTTGCCGTTTGCGGTACAATCAACGACCTTGCAGTTTCAGGAGCACAACCCCTCTACCTGTCAGCATCATTTATCATTGAAGAGGGATTCGCGCTTTGCGACCTGGAGAAAATTGCCGGGACGATGGCTGATGAGGCACAAAAAGCAGGAGTAAAGATAGTCACGGGTGATACCAAAGTTGTTGAAAAGGGGAAATGTGACAAATTATTCATTACTACTTCAGGGACCGGGATTATGATTGATGGAAGGCAGCATATCAGCAAAGGGACTGAAGTGAAACCAGGTGACAGGCTTATAATAAACGGATCGCTGGGCAATCATGCTATCGCGGTCCTGGGAGCACGCAACAGGCTCAGCTTCTCAACTCCTGTGGTTTCTGACTGTGCATCGCTTAACCGTCTGACAGAAAAAATTCTGATGAATTGCAGCGATATCCGTTTTATGCGTGATCTGACAAGGGGAGGGCTGGCCGGTGTATTGAATGAACTGGCAGATATGACACGATCGGGTATCATTGTCAATGAAAGTTCCATACCAGTGGACGATCCGGTACGAGGATTATGTGAAATGCTCGGATTTGATCCGCTTTATCTGGCAAATGAAGGGAAAGTTCTGATCGTTGCAGGTCCGGGTGAGGCAACTAAGGTCATCGGGATACTCAGGTCGGACGATCTTGGAAGAGAGTCAGAAATAATAGGGGAAATTACAGATGATAAGCGAAAGACCGTGATATTAAGCACTTCCGCAGGAGGGAAACGCATTCTTGATACACCCTCAGGTGTGCAATTGCCACGTATCTGTTAATTTATTAACAATGCATGAATTAAAAATAGCGCAGGACCTTTCTGCAATTGTACTTGAAGCGGCAGAAAAGGAGAACCTTTCGAAGGTTACGAAGGTCAGCATTAGTTTTGGACAGCTTATCCAGATTGTCCCGGATATTTTCGAGTTCGCATTCAGGGAAGCTGTCAGGGGTACCGTTTCGCAGGATGCTGAATTGACTATTGAAATTGTTCCCGTAAAAATGAGATGTAATGAATGCCGGACTGATTTCGAAGTGAAGCATAGCCTGTTCAGATGCAGTTTCTGCGGATCAACCGATCTGAATATACTAACGGGCAAGGAATTATTTGTTAAAAGTATAGAGGGAGAATAGATATGGAAATAAAGATCATGAAGAACATCCTCGACAGGAACCAGAATAAGGCTGATGAGGTCAGGAGGCTGCTAAGGATGAAAAATGTTGTTATGGTGAATCTTATCAGTTCTCCGGGTGCCGGAAAGACAACCCTCCTGGAACGTACCTGTGAAGAACTTGGCAGCACGTTCCGGATGGGAATTATTGAAGGTGATATTACTACTGACAGGGATGCACAGAGGCTGAAGAAATATAATATTCCTATAGTTGTTATAAACACCGAGGGAGGCTGTCATCTCGACTCGCACAGCATTTTTAAAGTGCTTGGCTCATTTGACCTCGACAATCTGGATGTGTTGTTTGTCGAAAATGTCGGAAATCTGATCTGCCCGTCACAGTTTGACCTGGGGGAGACATTCAAGCTGGCAATGATCAGCACAGCGGAAGGTGATGATAAGCCGGTAAAGTATCCCATGATCTTCAGGGAGGCAAAAGCAGTTTTACTTAACAAGACCGACCTGATCCCTTATACCAATTTCAGCCATTCAGGTTTTATGGAAGATCTGAAAAAGATAAACGACCGTATCCCGGTCTTTGAGGTGTCATGCACCAAAGGGGATGGCCTTGGGAAGTGGTTTGAGTGGATCAGGGCACAGATCCCGCAATCCGGCATCAGAACCTGAATCCGAATTTTATTTCGAGCCTGTTGAAGGTATCCTCGTATGTATAATCATAATAACTTCCGTTATTCCATGTTTTCTGGACATAGCTGGTTATTGCGTGCCTGAAGGAGAAACTCAGGTAAGGCTCAACATCTTCCCTGGCCCACGATATTCCTGTACCGATAGCCCACGAAAGCCCTCCTTTGAAGTTTTTCTTGGCGTATTCATTATTATCGATGGAATTATCATCATCCGGTCCCATATGAAAAAGTTTTCCTCCGCGTGCAAAGAAAAATGGAGTTGTCTTTTTTTCTCTGAGGAGGAATTTATATTCAAGAAACAATGGAGAGTATGATACTCCAAGGAATTCCACACCCGAACCGAGGCTGAAAATATTCCTTGTGTCAAGAGTGTAGCTGCCCAGGACATTGAAGCTGAATGGCGCCGGATACTCGCTTATCTGAGCTCCGATCAGGAAGCCGGCTTCAAGGGCAGATCCGGGTCCATTCTCTTTCCTGGCGGAAGACAGCGGAGCTTCTTTGACAAGTTTCTCAACATCCGAAAGCGGATATATGAAAAGGCTGCCGTCAGAGGTCTGGATTTTGTACAGGTTATCAGTGATCTCAACAAGCTTCCCGTAGATTACACTTCCGTTTTTAAGATATAAAGCGTCTTTCTTTTTTTGGGCTGACAAGGGTAAAAATATGATTACCAACAGAATGAAGATTAACAGATGTTTTTTCATAGTAAGATTTTATTAATGGTTAGGGAGTTTAGCATGATTTTTGAGGCCTTATCATTGACTAAACCTAATTCTTATGAAAGCAAAAATCGTTCCAATTATTCCAATACTTACACTGTTAATAATGGTGGCAGTTTCCTGTGAAGATACCACCTATAGAGTGTATACGGGGAATTCTCCGGTCTATATGTCCTATGCAGATTTAAGGGAAGCAGTGGCTCTTGAACAGAATGTTCCGTTGAAAAATCCGGGAAAGATCTACTTCAAGGACAACTATATTTTCATAGTCGAAGAACTGAAAGGTATACATGTTTTTGATAACGCCAATCCTTCATCGCCTGTAAAAAAAGCATTTGTGAAGCTACCGGGCGTGGTGGATATTTCAATATCGGGTTATATTATGTATGCGGACTCATTTGTTGACCTTGTCGTTCTGGATGTCCAGGATGTCAATAACATACATGAATCAGGCAGGGTAAAAAATATACTACCTTACACGGTTCCGCCAACAGATAATGAACTGCCAATGGGTCATGTTGACGAGGAGGAAGGCGTGGTAATAACATGGGAGGTGAAGAAAATAAGAGAGAGAGTGGATCAGCAGCCTGATCCCTATCCGATCTTCTGGGACAGGCTGGCTTTTGCAGAAATGAAGAACGCCAGCGGGGCATCTTCAGGAGTAAGCGGAAGCGGGGTGGGAGTAGGCGGTTCAATGGCAAGGTTTGGAATAAAGGATAATGTTCTCTACGTTCTTGACCAGAATACCCTGAAGGTTTTTGATATTACCGCTAAAACAAGCCCGGTGAAGCACAACGACATCTACCCGGGATGGGGTGTGGAAACAATGTTCCTGACCGACAAAACGATGTTTCTCGGGACCACTACGGGAATGATTATTTATGATATTTCAATACCGCTGACACCAACATCAAGGACCTTCTTCACGCATGCACGAAGCTGTGACCCGGTTATTGTTGATGATACACTCGCATATATTACACTCCGGACAGGAACCAATTGCACAGGTACACAAAATGTTCTGAGCGTGGTTAATGTCAAAAACATCAATTCTCCCAAACCGGTTCAGACATACAGCATGGTAAATCCCCACGGGCTGGGCAAGGACGGTGATCTTCTTTTCATTTGTGACGGAAGTGCCGGGCTGAAGATATATGACGCCTCCGATCCGAAAACCATAACGGATCATCTTATCTATACTTACGCCAATATCGATACTTATGATGTGATCCCGATCGGTGATGTGCTTGTACTTATTGGTGATGATGGCTTATACCAGTATGATTATTCGAATATCCAGAGTATCAAGCTGCTGAGCTCGCTGTTAATTGCACCTTAAGTTTTTACTGCTATAACTGATAATTACGTCTTCTTATACATGGCAGGCTGTTTTATAGTCTTATAGTCTTATAGTCTAATAGTCTAATAGGCTGGTTATATTAATCTTTTGTTCTACTATTTCTGTAGATCATTGTTATCCCTTCATCTAAATTCTAAGCTGTAAGCAACACTTAAATGCTTGGTGAAGCGACACTCAATAAATCATACTAAAGCCACAATCCGCCTTTGTTTATTTTAATTCTAAATTAGTAAGTATGACATTTGTAAGTTTTTTTTAACAACTAATGTTGTTATTTTACCCGTCTTTAAAAAACAGCAAATTCTGTAATAAAGAATTATTTAATTACTTAATAATCAGTTAGAAATGTACCAGGTAGGAAATCTTGTAAAGAAATTATCCGACAAGCACGGCCGGAAAAGAGAGAGTCTGATGCCTATTCTGCAGGGTATAGTTGAGAAACACAATTACCTTACCGATGAGGCTATGGTTGAAGTTGCAAAAGAACTTGATATATCTGCCGCAGAAGTCTATGGGACAGCATCATTCTATACTTTTCTCGATACACAGGTCAGAGGTAAATATGTCATCAGAGTCTGCAAGACAATAACCTGTTCGATGAAAGGCAAGAATGAAATAATCCAGACGCTTGAAGACATACTGAAGATAAAAGTTGGTGAAACAACCTCAGACAAGAACTTCAGCCTGATCGAAACGAATTGCATCGGGTGGTGTCATAAAGCCCCGGCTATACTTATCAACGAGATTCCATATACCGAGCTGACTCCCGAGAAAATTGTTGAAATAATCAAAGGTTATTTGCATAAATAATAATATCCGGTAAAAATGGAAAGAAAAGGACTAAATAAAGTAGGTCTCATATTCGAAAAAATCGATATTAAAGAGGTGCTTACCAAAACCTTTAATATGAGCAGCAATGATATTATTCAAAATATATTGAACTCCGGATTAAAAGGACGAGGCGGTGCCGGTTTCCCGACAGGGCTGAAGTGGAAATATACAGCTGCAGAGAAGGAACTTGAGAAGTATGTTGTTTGTAATGCTGATGAGGGTGAACCGGGAACCTTTAAAGACCGGGAAATCCTCGACAAGGTAGCCTATAAGGTATATGGCGGGATGGTTATTGCAGGGAAAGCGATCGGAGCGAAAAACGGGATTGTCTATCTGCGCGGGGAATACAGGTTTCTTCTGCCGCAGCTGATGAAGGAGCTGGAAGCATTTCATAACCTTCTGGATGAGATTGGTTTTGATTTTAAGATAAGGTACTGCCTTGGAAGCGGAGCCTATATCTGCGGTGAAGAAAGTGCGTTGTTTGAATCAATCCAGGGAGACCGTGGTGAACCACGTAATAAACCTCCTTATCCAACCTCTTCCGGAGTGTTTGGGAAGCCAACAACAATCAATAATGTTGAAACCCTTGTATCAGCTGCCATGATAATTATGCATGGCGCTATTTCGTACAGTCAGCTGGGAACGACGGATTCAAGAGGGTCGAAGGTGTTCTCAGTATCCGGTGATACTCCAACACCCGGGATCTTTGAGCTTGAACTGGGTATGACGGTACAGGAATTCGTAAATGAATTTGGCGATGGCGATACAAAAGCAGTGCAGGTGGGAGGAGCTTCAGGATTCTGCGTGCCAAGAAAAAAATTCCAGAATACCATTATCGGTTTCGAAGGCGTTCCGACCGGAGGCTCGATGAAGCTTTTCAACAGCTCACGTTCGATGTACAACGTCCTGCATAATTATCTCGATTTTTTTGCAGAGGAATCATGCGGACAATGTACTCCATGCAGGGTGGGCTGCCAGCAGCTGCTCAAAGGCGTTGAAAAAGTGAAGAAAGGAGAAGCCAAATCGACATATCTTAATGAGCTGGTTAAACTGGCCGATACCATGAAGATTGCTTCAAAATGCGGTCTCGGACAATCTGTGGGTAATGCATTCAGGACGATTGTGGAGAACTTCAGGGAAGAGATCATTTACTAACCAGAAAAACAAAAACCGAAATGACTATAAATCTGAATATAAACGACCAGAAGGTTTCAGTACCAAGGGGAACAACAGTCCTGGAAGCGGCCAGGAAACTAAATATAAATATTCCGACCCTGTGCAACCATGCAGACCTGTGCGTGGCAGGAAACTGCAGGGTTTGTGTTGTCGAACAAAAAGGAGCGCGGACACTGATTGCAGCTTGTGCAATGCCTGTCAGTGAAGGTATGGATATCTATACCAATACCTTGAAGGTGCGAAATGCAAGGAAGCATATTGTTGAGCTGCTTCTCTCCGAACACAGGTCAGATTGTACCAAATGCTACAAAAATCAGAAGTGTGAGCTTCAGGCTCTGGCGAATGAATTTGCGTTTGGTGATACAATATTCCTTGACCTTGTTGAGGATCATAACTATACCATCGACAGGTCATCTCCTTCGTTTATAAAGGATGACAGCAAGTGTATCAGATGCCAGCGTTGCGTAAGGACCTGTTCGGAGCTGCAGTACATCTCAGCTATTGCAGTGTCCAAAAAAGGTTCCCACCAGAAGATCTCTTCGTTTCACAACAGACCTATGAGCCATGTTGTCTGTACAAACTGCGGACAATGTGTAAACCGCTGTCCAACCGGAGCTCTTGTTGAAAAGACGTACATCGACCAGGTATGGGATGCAATATATGATACTGAGAAACATGTAGTAGTACAGACTGCACCTGCAGTGAGAGTCGCACTCGGGGAAGATCTCGGGTATGATCCGGGTGAAAGAGTGACAGGTAAAATGGTTACTGCCCTGAAACAGCTCGGGATTGATTCGGTGCTTGACACCGATTTCAGCGCCGATCTTACAATAATGGAAGAGGGCACTGAATTATTAACAAGGCTGAAGAAAGCTCTTGTTGATGGCGACAAGAATACAGTTCTTCCGATGTTCACCTCCTGTTCGCCGGGCTGGATTAAGTTCATTGAACATAAATACCCTCAGTTCCTGCCTAATCTGTCGACATGTAAATCGCCGCAGCAGATGTTTGGCGCACTGGCAAAGACATTTTATGCGCAGAAGCGGCATCTTGATCCTTCAAAGATCGTATCTGTTTCGATAATGCCCTGCACAGCTAAGAAATATGAAGCCGACAGACCCGAAATGAGGGCAAGCGGATACAAGGATATAGACTTTGTCCTTACCACCCGTGAGCTTGCAGTAATGATCAAGCAGGCCGGTATCGACTTCAGGAACCTTGAACCGTCACGTTATGATTCGGTAATGGGAGAGTCGACCGGCGCCGGGGTTATTTTCGGTGCTACAGGTGGTGTAATGGAAGCAGCTTTACGTACGGCCTACGAAATAGTTACGGGACGTGAAGTGCCTTTCAACAACCTTAATATAATACCGGCCCGTGGTATGGATGGTGTGAAGGAAGCTACAATAAAGATCGAGGGCTGCACCGGTGACTGGAAATTCCTTGAAGGCGTTGAGCTTAAGGTGGCAATAGCTCATGGTCTTACCAATGCCAATAAGGTCATGAAGCTTGTCAAATCCGGTAAAGCTGCCTATCATTTCATCGAGATAATGGCTTGTCCGGGCGGATGCATTGGTGGCGGCGGTCAGCCTATCCCCACAAGCATGGAGATCAGAAAAAACAGGATGAAAGCCATTTACTCTGAAGATGAGCATATGGTTCTGCGGAAATCCCATGAGAATCCCGAGGTTATTGCTATCTATAAGGAGTTCCTGGGCAGACCGAACAGTCATCTCTCACACGAACTGCTCCATACACATTACGTCGAACGTGAGAATTATTGATAAGGAAAGCCGGTAATCCCGGCTTTTTTATTGTACCTCCACAACCGCAAGACGGTTATTCTATCATCCCTGCGGCTACTGTTTCATTCGATCCCTCTTCAACCAGTATGAGGCTTCCTGTTATATTATTCTTTTTATAAGGATCATAATAAACCGGTTTTGCAGTCCTGATGCTGATACTGGCGATATCATTCATCTCAACCGCCTGATTGCCATATTCTTTTTCAAGGGTGTTAATATTCACCTTGTAGTTTACCGACTTAATTATACATATCGTCTCATTCGTATTATTTCTGACAAGGTATTTGCCTCCGGTTTTCAGAGGCCGTTCATTGAACCAGCAGGTCATAAGCGTGATATCCTGACCTGTCTGTGGAAGCTCAACCGACTTTACAATCATATCGCCTCTGCTGACATCTATCTGGTCTTCGAGAGTCAGGCTTATCGAGTCTCCGGCAGCCGCCTCAGAAAGTTTCTTATGAATTCCATCAATACCTGAGATCCTTGATTGAAACATTGAAGGCAACACCGTGATTTCGTCACCCGGACGGAATACACCGCCGGCAATCCTGCCACCATACCCTCTGTAGTCGGCATACTCTTTTGATGAAGGGCGGATAACGGTCTGAACCGGAAACCGCGCTTCATGAGAACTCTTATCTTTTTTTATTTCAATTGTTTCAATAAGCCTCAGGAAAGTTTTACCGGTGTACCATTGCATATTTTCTGAAGCAACAACAACATTATCCCCGAATTTAGCACTTATAGGGATGAAGTAGAAATTCCTGATCTCAAGCTTTCTGCAGAGTTCCCGGAGCTCCTCCTTTATTTTGCTGAAAGTGGCCTCTGAGTATTCAACCAGGTCCATCTTATTAATACAGAATGCTATATGTCTGATATCGAGCAAAGAAGCTATATACGAGTGTCTCAGAGTCTGCTCTAATACACCTTTTCTGGCATCTATAAGAATGGTTGCCAGGTCAGCGGTGCTGGCTCCGGTCACCATGTTTCTGGTATACTGTATATGACCTGGTGTATCTGCAATAATAAATTTCCTCGACGGGGTGGCAAAATACCTGTATGCAACATCTATTGTGATCCCCTGTTCGCGTTCCGCCCTGAGGCCGTCAGTCAGAAGTGAAAGATCGGTGTAATCTTTTCCAAGCCTTTTACTCGACTCGACGATGTGTTCCATCTGATCCTCAAAAATCGATTTGCTGTCGTAAAGCAATCTCCCGATCAGTGTGCTTTTTCCATCATCGACACTACCCGCGGTAGTAAACCTCAACAGGCTTTTATATCTGCTCTTTCCGTTAATACTCATTGCTGCCAGACTCCTCCTGTATATTCCCTAACCTGATAACCAATAACCAATAACTATAATCCTAAAAATACCCCTCCCTTTTCCGGTCTTCCATTGCTGCTTCTGACCGTTTATCATCATACCGTCCGCCTCTTTCCGTTACTCTTGTGGCGGCGATTTCAGAAACAATCTCCTCAAGGGACTTTGCTTTGGAGAGTGTTACTCCCGTGCATGTTATGTCGCCTATCGTGCGGCATCTTACATCTGCTTCAAAAACCTTTTCGGCGGGTTTGAGCTGCATGAACGGAGCCCAGGCAAGATATACGTCATTTCTTCTGAATATCTTGCGGCGATGTGTATAATAGAGTTCCGGCAGTTTCACATTTTCATACTTTATATACTGCCATACATCAAGTTCTGTCCAGTTGCTGATAGGAAATACCCTGAAGTGTTCGCCGATATTTTTATGTCCGTTGAAAATGTTCCAGAGTTCAGGTCTCTGGTTTTTGGGATCCCATTGTCCAAATTCGTTCCGGTGAGAAAAGAATCTCTCTTTGGCTCTGGCTTTTTCTTCATCACGTCTTCCTCCGCCAACGGCGACATCTATTCTTAATTCATCTATTGCATCCAGAAGAGTTACTGACTGAGCTTTGTTCCTGCTTGCATTGATTCCGGTCTCTTCAATTACTTTCCCCTGATCAATTGAATCCTGTACGAGCCTGACAATCAGTTCTACGCCAAGTTCTTTAGAAAGATTATCTCTGAAGACAAGAGTTTCTTCAAAATTGTGACCGGTGTCAATATGCATAAGACTGAATGGCATTTTGGCTGGCCAGAATGCCTTCTTTGCGAGATGGACAAGAACAATGGAGTCTTTACCCCCTGAGAATAGAATAACTTTCCTTTCAAACTGTGCTGCGACTTCTCTCAGGACAAAGATTGCCTCATCTTCCAGCTCCTTCAGGTGTTCATAATTCAGAATCATAGTCAGTCGTTTGAATTTACTTTAAATCTGCCACC
>JADDYF010000056.1 GCA_015712185.1 Bacteroidales bacterium | reverse complement strand
CTTGATCCGGGTGCACTTACATCGAATACTGCGAGGCAATTATTATCGGCATTTGCAATAAAGAGCATCTTTTCATCGCTGCTCAGCGCGACACTGTTTGTCGTTGAGCCCGACGGAGCGTCGGGATAAAGGGCACTGTTGAGGGTTTCGATCACCTGCATCTGACGCGTATCAATTACCGATACATTGTTGTCATTGGCATTTGCTGCAAACAGGAAACGGCCATCACGCGTAACGCATAAATCGTTCGGATTATCACCAACAGGTATTTTACCTGTTATTTTTTGCTGACCGGTATCAAAAATTACGATTTTGTCGCAGCCCCAGCATGATGCATAAAGTGTTTTATGATCGGGAGACAGGATACATGTGTATCCTTCACCGCCAATGTCGTACCTCGATATGGCTTTTTTAGAGTGGATATCAATAACATAAAGAGCATTGTTCTCCTTGGTAACAGCATATAGCCTGTTCCCCGGTTCATCCAGAGCAATGCCTGCAACGGATATCCTGTTCGGCCATGGCTTGCCTATTATTATTGTATCAACAATTGACAGGTGTTTGTTTTTTACCGCGTACTTTATTATTATATTATCATTTCCGCCGGAGGCATACAGATATTTACCATTATCAGAAAAGGTCAGTCCAAGCCACGATTTACCTATTTCAATCGAATCAGTAACTCTGCCACGTCTGACATTAACAAGCTGTATTGTCTGGGTACTCTGACCATTGTTTGTAATTGCTGCAAGCTTTCTCGACGGGGAAACTTCAATATTCAGAGGGAGATCTCCGAGAGGAACGGTTTTGCCCACAGGTGTCAGCTGCCAGCCGTTTGGAAGTAATATGCGTCGTGATTCAATCTCATTAAGTGTCTGAGCCTGCAGGCTGACAGTAATTGTACACAGCAGAAGCAGGTTTGCCGACAACAAAATTCTTTTCAATCTCATAGCTTGTTGTGCTTGGTTCTTAATACGTTAAGAGCGTTGCATCTGATCCTTACATTAACATCACCCGACAGTTCAACAGGTTCCCCATCAATATGAAATCGTGTCTCGCCGGTGCGGATAGTAAAAGGCTTATCAGTTTTGATATATCTTACATATTTTGAATTTCTCATTGTTCCCCTGAAGAGCCTGTAAAGGAAAACAGGGAAGAGGAACTTGGGGAAAGGTTTTATAAGCACCAGGTCGATTATGCCATCGTTTGGTTTTGCATCGGGTGCGATGTATGCTTTCAGTCCGAATTGCCTTGTATTTGCCATAGTCAGCACGAAGAGATCCTCACATACAGGCTCTTCACCGGGAATTCTGATATTGACGTTTACCGGACGCAGACGTATAAAATTCTTCATAGTTTCCCATGCATAAGACCAGAATCCGCGGGTCTTAAGCCTGTCAAAGGAGTGGGCAACAAAGCTGTCCAGACCTATTCCTGCACAATTGAGGCAGATGAGTCCGTTGATATCTATCACATCGGCGGTTATTGTCCTGGCTTTTTTTATGTCTTTCACCAGAGACCTGATATTCGGCCTGAAGCCAAATTCCCTGGCAAATCCGTTACCTGAACCCATCGGCAGGACTCCAAGTATCTTGCATGTGTCTACAAGCTCCGATGCCACGGTTCTCACTGTGCCATCACCTCCGGCAGCTACAAAAACATCATAATTATCAAAGGATTGCTTGATATGAGAACCTGAATCGTCGATACTGAGAGATTTGTAACATGCCAGTTCGTTTCTTCGCCTCTGAAGCTCCTTGGAAAGTATCAGCTTGACAGGAATTACTCCTGCGTTAGGATTAAGGATGAAAAGCGATCTTTTAAGCTCAGGACATTCCATATCAGTTACCTCAGTAAATATGAAGAGGGTACTAAGATTATAAATTTAAATGATGTAATCAAATTAAATAACGACTATCCGACAGGTCTGAACCAGTCTGCATCATGTCTGCATAAACGGATACCTGAAGTCTGTAGCCGGTATCAGAGTTTCCTTTATTGTCCTGGGGCTTACCCACCTGGTAAGGTTGAGATAGCTTCCTGCCTTATCGTTGGTGCCTGATGCCCTTGATCCTCCAAACGGCTGCTGGCCGACCATGGCACCTGTCGGTTTGTCGTTTATGTAGAAATTTCCTGCTGCATACCGTAAAGCTCTTGCTGCCCTGATAGTGGCATATTTATCGTTGCTGAAAACTGATCCGGTCAGACCAAAGGGTGATGTCTCATCGCACAGCTTCAGGGTTTCATCAAATTTCTCATCACTATATATAAATATGGACATAACAGGGCCGAATATCTCTTCTTCCATGGTTCTGAAGTGCGGATCGGAAACGACTATTAGCGTAGGTTCTATGAAGTAACCTTTCGATTTACTGCCCTTCCCGCCGGCGATTATCTGGCATGACTTTGATTTTTGTGCAAAGCTGATATATTCCATGATTCTGTCATAAGCAGTCTCGTCAATCACGGCATTTATCCCGTTCCTGAAATCTCTTTCGCTGCCAACTGATGTTTCGGAAAGCAGCTTTAAGAGGTGATCCTTTACCTGGTCCCATATTGATTCCGGAATATATGCACGTGAAGCAGCGGAACATTTCTGTCCCTGGTATTCGAATGCTCCCCTGGCTATTGCCGCGGCAAGTTCAAGCGGATCCGCGGATCTGTGAGCAAAGATGAAATCCTTTCCTCCGGTTTCGCCGACAATCCGGGGATACGACCGGTAGTGAGTCAGGTTTTCCGCGACCTGCTTCCATAACGAGTTGAATGTGGCATTTGAGCCTGTAAAATGGATGCCTGCGAGATCTTTATGCTTCAGAACGGTTTTACTTATCAGCTGACCGGTACCAGGGACAAAGTTTATCACGCCATCAGGAAGCCCGGCTTCTTTTAGTATCTTCATGAGGATGTAACTGGAAAGGAGTGAAGCTGTTGCCGGTTTCCATACCGTGGTATTACCCATCAGCGCGACACTGGTATTTAAGTTCGAGGCGATAGCTGTAAAGTTAAATGGGGATATTGTATAAATAAATCCTTCCAGGGGGCGGTATTCGAGACGGTTGAAACTTGAGTCATCAGAGGGAGGCTGCTCCCTGTAAATAAGTGAAGCGAAATAAGCATTGAACCGAAGATAATCAATCACCTCACAGGCAGAATCTATCTCAGCCTGATGGACATTTTTCCCCTGCCCGAGCATTGTGGCAGCATTCAGAAGATATCTGTATTTCTTCGATATCAGTTCTGCCGCCTTCAGCATAATGGCAGCCCTTTCCATCCAGGCCAGGTTCATCCATTCACATTTTGCCTCAAGGGCGGCATCGATTGCCATAGACGCCTCCTCTTCTGTTGCCATATGGTAGGAGGCCAGAAGATGGCCATGTTCGGAAGGCATTACCAATCGTCCGGTTTTTACAGAATGGATCTCCTTACCCCCTATTATTATCGGAATCTCAGTTACTTTACTGTAGAGATTCTCAAGTTCCTCGATAAGTCTTTTTCGTTCAGGACTACCCGGAAGATATATCTGCGCGGGTTCGTTTTTTGGTTCTCTGAAATTATAGATTGCGTTGTTCATACAGGTAAATAAATAACCTTCGAAATAGAAACAATCAGCCAGGCAATAAGTTGAGCCGGGCAGGTTTTTTGGAGCCAGAGCAACACCTGAACAGCATTTTAACTTTAGGCGCTCTAAACTTTAGGCACTTCTAACTTTTTATTGTAATTTGTATTCGATTTCAGAAGGATTTACCAGGATGTCATCCAAAAATCAGGACTATGGCAGAATCGAGGTTTTATCATTTTACATCAACAGGTTTGTTTTATGGAATTAAAACAGCAGAAGATGCAATAGCTGCATTGCATGAAGGAGGTTATATCTGGCTTAATTTCTATAAACCAAGCAAAGAAGAGCTTTATTCCCTTGTCGATACAATGGGGATACACCCGTTATCTGTTGAGGACTGTCTGGACACAAGTCAGGTTCCAAAGATTGAGCATTTCCCGAACAACTCATTCATACTTTTCAACTCGTACAGCTATAAATGCAAGACTTTATATATCGATGAGGTCGATTTCTTTGTAGGCAAAAATTTTCTTATTACAGTAAGCGGAATTGAATCTGAAGGCAGAACGCCTCTGAATCACCTTGAGAAAATAATTGAAAATGATCCTTCGCTAGCCAGAGGTGGGCCTGCTTTTCTGACACATGTGGTGCTGGACTATGTCGTTGACCAGAAATTTCAGGCATTTGAAGCGCTTGAGGATGAACTTGAGGAATCGGAAGATCAGGTCGTCGACAATCCCGGGTCGTTCAAGCCATCGGAACTTATCAGGTTAAGGAAATGCCTTGTCAATCTGAGGAAAAGCCTTTTCCATGAAAGGGAGATACTTGTGAAGATCAGCAGACAGGATAGTCCGTTCATTCCCGAAAAGGCAATTTTCCATTACAGGGATATTTATGACCACCTTGCTAAATTCTTCGAGCTTACAGAATCCTACCGTGAAATAGTCACAAGCCTTATGGAGCTTTATACCTCCTTGCTCAACAACCTTATGACCAGGATGTCGAATGAGACAAATGCATCTGTAAGACGACTGACCCTTATTGCAACTATTTTTATGCCTCTGACATTAGTTGCCAGCATAGGCGGCATGTCGGAATGGACAATGATGACAGGCACTTCAAACTGGAAGATCGCATACCCGGCTTTTATTATCGGACTTATTTTAATCGCAATTATCAATTATTATCTTATACGGAGACTCGAGAAAAGGACCGGAAGTAAAAAAGAATAACAGACGATGATGGTCTATTCCGTATGGATATGCGTCTGCAGTTCAAATACCTTAAGATATTTCTCACCAAAGGCGCGGATTGCATAAGCAAAGAAGAATCCCGAGAGAATATCTATGCTGTAATGGCTATGTGCAAGGAAAAGTGATATGATTATCACGAAAAGGCAAAATCCAATGATCCACCTGTATTTCCTGTCATTAACCAGGAGCCACAGCAAAACTGCATTCCCGGTGTGACCGGAAGGATATACGCCAAGTTCAAACTTTGAAAAGCCATTGAATAAAGGATCTGAACCATTGAAGTCCGGGGGATTACCAAAAGGTGTCAGGACTATAAATATACCTCTGACAATATAGAATATCCCCCAGAGTAAAAGGAAATAAGGCAACCTGTTATATTCTTGCTTCTGAACAATATAGATTCCGATAATGACCAGTAGTAACAGACTGAAAATATCGTATACCAGCGAAAGATCAATAACCGGAAGATGATCGAGTATCATATCGGATAACATCGGTAAGGTTTTCCCTTCGATCATATAATAGTGCAGGTAAGTCTGTGAAGCGAAGTTGAGACCTATACCGGTAATTACAGTAAAGAGTCCGATATAGAAGTATTTGCTTTTCAGAACAGGGAGAAGCGACCTCCCGATTTCAAGAAAAACGGATTTTCGATCAAGGATTTGAGGCTGAATATTATTCATCTGTTTCATTTTGCTGCTGCACAATGTCATGGTATATCTGCAGAATCTCTTCCCTGTCTTTTTCCAATGCATCGAGTTGGCCCCAGCCTGCCATCGACTGCCACAGACCGTCATACGCTGTGTCGTGATATGATTTCAGGATATGAAGTATATTCCTCTCAGTAAGCAATCCTGAAAGCAATCTGGCTTCAATTTCATTGTTCAGAACAAGAATTTTGACCGTTTTTTCCATTATAGCCTGATGATACAAAATTATTTCAGATTGCGTCCGCGCTTAAGCCTGAATGACGAAGATACAACTTTTAAGGGATTACATTCATCGATGGCGGTCAGAGTGATTTCAGCGGTCCTGGAGGATGTATTTCCACAGGATACAAGAACCTCTATTATCTCAGGGATACCTGACTCAACGGAACACAGGCTGTTCAGCAGATCGGCATTCCAGTCTTTTCCATTGATTGTTATTGAGAGGCGATATATATTACCATCGGGGGAATCCACTTTTTTTTCTCCGCTGCTGCTGACAGAGAATGTATACTTCCCGGTTAGTGAAGACATTTTCTTGACACCGGGAGGTATAATATTTATTTTGCTTCCGTCGGCTGGCTTGTAGTCGAGCGATCTTACGCCAACTTCGTATTCAAGTATCCCATCGTCGGTTTTCCTCTGGTCTATAATGTAAAAGTGTAAACGGTTAGAAGTATCTTCCCACTCGAAGAGGCTCCCGGAATTCAGTCCGGCATGAAAAAGAGCATCATTAAGCTGGCGGTAGTCAGCTATTGTCCGCATTACCGGTTTCCCGTCGGTCCTGTAATAATCCACCATATTTATATCCCCGGGATGTGCGTCAATTACCCAGTTAAAGCAGTTGTATCCGTTGGGACCGCCGTTCCGGCTTTCCTTATCTTTATTCTTTGCGAGGAGTACACCATTGTCGGGACAGAATGAATCATAACCGATCCTCTGGACCACTTCAAGCGAGTAGAAGTCAAAATTTGGAATGCCAGGAGAGAGGGGATTTAATGAGGGATCATCAGCCGGAGTCCTGTCATGTGGTTCCTCACCGTCGAGTCTTACAACAATTCCGGCAAAAGAGCCGGGCAATGGTTCCGCAGCTCTGGCTGTGATAGTGGCGACAATAGGACCGGTTACGGCAAGCTTTTCCCGGCTCAGTGTCAGCACCTGGTTTTCAGGTATAAACACGTTTATCATCCGGTTCCGCAGCATCAGACCTGCCGGCATTGACGCACCCATTGCTGCAGGAATCACCCACCTCATGTGAGGTCCTCCGGGGCCGTTGAACGACCCCCTGTCCATCATGTCCCAGGGACCGGAACCAACCCTGCGGTATGGCTGTACATAAGGGTTATTATTGTTATCCCCGATCCTGAAGGCATAATGGCCAAGCTCATGGGTTATGGTTCCTGAGTTTTCACCCTGCCTTATCGACGAGAGTCCCCATTGCATCTGTCCTGCTTTCCATGATGTCCAGGGCACATAACGCGTTGGTATCCATCGTGGTTTTGATGCATCGGGATTTCCCCATTCAGCAGGAATATCATCTTTCGACAGAAACTTCATTTCCCCGAATTCCTGCCACACACCTGTTTCATCGTACCCTGCATATATCCTCAGTACAGCATCGTACTGTTTTTTTATATCACCCACTGCAGCTTTCCATAATGCATCAACATCAGGCTCCATCCGGCTTGAGGCACGGCTTCCATCGGGAGTCGAATTATTCTGTCCATACTCATTCAGGCCATATTCCCAGAGATTTTTAGGCATCCGGTAGGGACCAAACGCATCAAGAACCGTAATACCAAACTTTCCCCGTGATTGCTCCATCCAGTATCCGTTAATGGTCTGTCCGTGATTGACTGCTGAAGGTTTCAGCCAGAAATCGGAATAGAATTCCGGTACATCTTCTCTTTTTACAGGTTCGATCTGAGGATTTCCGAAAAGATCGGAGTGTCTGGGGAGTGTTATGACGAAAGGCTGGTCGGGAAAATCGACAGCAACAAGAGCCATCCTGAATGTCCGTTGAGGTATGAGGGACGGATCAGCCCAGTTTTTACCGGGAATAGGCCGATAATCATCCCAGGTCATATCATCCTGATCGCGGACAACCTGGGGATCGATGGGTTTGAGAGAGCGATTATGGTCAGTAGTGGATTGTTGTGTGAAGGCAATACATGCCGTAACAAGCATGCAGATGGTCGTTAAACCCCTTTTCATTTTAAAGTTCTTTAATTCATACACGAATTAAAGAATTTATTTTATAATCACACAATTATTCAGGAGGACGTCCATCAGATAACCGGAGCATTCACCTCTTACAGTAGCCGGGCTGCCGGGACTGATATTGAGAGAATTAACCTCTAAAGGAAATGTACATATAATGAGTGAGAGATCATTGCCGGTCTTCAGAGAAATGTTTGTGGCATTATTCTCACCTGTCCCGACCGATTCGACTGTACCGGTTACTTCAATTATGGAGTTTACATATTTTTCTGTTGCAGCTGTCTCATTATCTTCAAAGGCTTTTTGCAATTCTATTGCTGTAATTTTATAATCGGGATCCACCTTCAGAAGGTCCTTATGCCCCTTTTTAAGGAGATAAAGACCGGTGCCAAATCCTGCAAGCCCTAAGAGAAAAGCAGCACCAAGACCGATTTTAATCCAGGATTTCATTGCCATTTTTATTTGCTCGCGACCGGTGTATATTTCATTATAACAGTAACTTCTATGATCTTGCCGATATTTTCACGCACGACCGCGGGTATTTTAATATTGTAATCTTCCGGAGCAATATTGAATTTTGAGGTTGCATTGATCCCGCCTGGAACAACCTCGATTGTTCCCTTTTCAGTTATTTTTTTTGTAACATCATGGATATAGAGCTCACCCTCCACAGTCACATCATATTTGCCATTTTTTGTGAAGTCGACTTTTGAGATATCTGTGATCTTACCCTTGAACGTTGATCTGGGGAATTTCTCTGACTCGAGGTAATTCTCATTAAAATGTTCCTCCATAAAGGCTTTGGG
>JADDYF010000410.1 GCA_015712185.1 Bacteroidales bacterium | reverse complement strand
CAGGATCAGGATTCTGATGAGCAATGAAAAATGGTTCGGAGTCACCTACCGTGATGATAAACCGCACGTTGTGGATAATATCAAGAAGCTGATCAGAAAAGGGATCTATCCGGCGCGGATCTATCCCTGATCACTAAGCGTTTTACCACAAAAAATCACAGCGGTATTCACTCTTATTCCCCTTGTTGTCAGCTACTTTAAGTGCAAGAGTGTGCTTCGTTCCTTCCTTAAGGCGTTTATGTGTGAAATTGTAGATCAGAACCTCATTCTTCTGATCATATTCAAACAGTGCCCATTTGCCATCTATCACAGGTTCATAACTGCCGATTCCTGAAAGATCATCTCTGATCCTGATCCTCATCTCTTTCCTGCCTCTCAGATCTGCTCCCGGAGTGAGGCCATTTGAGGATATAACAGGGGCGATAGTATCGATCCCGACATAGAACATACCGAAAGAAAGAGGCTCCGCGGTCACATATCCGTCTTCGAATTTGCTGCTCACAGGACTTTTCTTCGAATTGCCGTCAGTTTGAATAATAAGTAGCTTTGATTCATTGCCTGCAGGAATGACAGCAGGCTTAATTGCAAGGTTATATGCTTTATGGACAGGTGTGTATTTGTTGTGCACGTAATGGAGATCTGACAGCATTCCGCCGTTACCTTGTTTTTTTGAATAGCTGAAATAAATTGTATCATACAGAGCTCCGGAAGGGATCGCTATATAGATATCATCTGTGATGTACCTGTTGGTTTTATTATAAGGCATTACCTTCAGATTACTGTCAGGATGGACAGCAGGAGCGGATTGGACTGAAGACCCGGGAAGCACTTTAAATGAAATGGAAGATTTGTTTCCATGCAAGTCACCCACAATGATATCGGCATGATGAATTTTATTGTCATTAAAATTATATATACCATTATTAATAATATCCTTATAAACGCTCAGCCTGTCGTTGGGAAGCAGGTAAGTCCTCTCGATGTACATATTCTCTTTAATATAAGTCTCATAATCCACATGGCTGTTGATATATCTGGATTCAGAGAATGAAAAATTGTCCATCACATATCTGAAAATTGTGGTGCTGTCGATCCTCAGCTCAATTGAATAAACTGCACATCTGTTATAGCTGTCATTCAGCAGATCGTACGATTTAATGCCAAATCCTGCTGTTCCGCTGATCTTTATCTCATTTTCAGCCGGGACATAATAATTACCGTGTCCTCCTGCTGCATCAATCCTTTTTACCTTATTCAGGTTGTTGATAAGGGTATGTCTGTTGACCGGGTAGACGAAAAGTTTCTCTATTACCGGTTCAATATTATCTCCTGCACCGAAATCAAACAGCAGGGGATTAACAGGCTTCTCGCTTTCAGATTTTCTAATTTCATAATGAAGATGGGGTCCTGAAGAACTGCCCGAATTGCCTGAATAAGCAATAAGTTCTCCCTGTTTTACAGGAAACTTCTCGCGTGGAGGAAAAAGCGTAACCAGATAGCTGTTCTTTGCATATTGCTGGTTGACAACATATTCTTCAATCTCTGGAATAAACCTGTCGAGGTGGGCATATACAGTAGAAAATCCGGATGGATGCCTTAAATACAGTGCTTTACCAAACCCGCCTGGCGATACGCTTATTCTGTATACATAACCTGCTGCCGCCGCAACGACTTCTTTACCTGCCTCACCCTGTGTTTTTATATCGAGACCCGAATGAAAATGATCGATCCTGAGTTCACCAAAATTTGCAGAAAGCGCCAGGGGAATTCTCACTGGCGAAATAAACACTGCATTGTTTTCAGGATGATCAGCCGGTGCGCTGAAAAACAAGAGGCTGCTTAAGATAAATCCTATTAGTGGCATCAAAATCTGCGACTTGGTTTACAGAGGTGCAAAGCTAAACTTCTGGTTCAATCGGACAAACTATTTCTGTCATTTTTTTGAAAATATCATTAACAATATTACCTTTGCTGTAAAGATTTAGGTATGTCAGGTCTGGGTTATGAAGAATTAAAAATTCTGAACAGAAAGCTTGATGAATTGTTAAGTAAGTATAACCACCTGAAAACTGAATGTAAGGATCTTAGGAACGGGAATGAGGCATTGAAAAGCAGGCTTGAGGACCGTGAAACTAAAACCAGGGAACTGGAAATAAAATACGAAAGAACAAAGTTATCAGGAGCACTGTTGGGTGAAGGTGAGAATGCAACAGAGGCGAAGAAGAAGATTACGGAACTGGTGCGGGAAATTGACAGATGTATTGCTCTTTTAAACAGATAAAATATACCAATGGATGATAAGCTTTCAATCAGGGTTAATGTAGCTGACAGGTATTATCCATTGAAGGTGGAACGGGAGAATGAGGAGAAAATCAGGAAAGCAGCCAGGATGATTAATGAAAAGATCCTGCAGTATAAACAAAGGTACACTGACAAAGATGTACAGGATTTTCTGGCGATGGCTGCCCTGCAATATGTGATTAAGCTCACAGAAGAAGAGGAAAAACTTGAAAATGATTACATCCCGGATACCCTTAAAGAACTGATACAGAAAATTGATTCGGTTCTCGAAGTAAAGGAGTAATAGCGTTCTTTAAAATATATTGACTTATTGCCCGCATTGTTTCTTCATTCATTTTTGAAACTCAACAGTTTAAACTTTGGAGCCATCCTTAGTTCAGCAAGAGCAGGCCTCATCCCGATTCGTCGGGATCACGCTCAGGCGTGACAGTGGAAGTTCGACCTGAATTAGTAGCTCCATCCATTAAGATATGGGGTTTTTTAAAAGTTGAAGGAACTCTGCGGGTTTTTTTATTTATTATATAATTATGCCTATGATGACAATTTTAATAATAACAGGGGCGATCACCGGACTGACAATAGTTTTTTGTGCAGCAGCCCTGGTGCTGGGCTTCGGTGCTTCTTACTATATATGGCAGCTGGCACTTAGAAACAAAAGCCGTAAAATAATCACCGAAGCTGAGGCGGAAGCTGAGGTTATAAGAAAGGAAAAAATCCTGCAGGCAAAAGAAAGATTTCTGCAGCTTAAGTCGGAACACGAAAAGGTGATCAACGAAAAGAACAGCAGGATTGCTCAGGCAGAAAACAGGATTAAGCAAAAAGAGTTAACTCTTTCGCAGAAACTTGAAGAGACACAGCGTAAGAGAAACGAAACTGACGCCATACGCGATAATCTGACGACACAGCTTGATCTTATTGAGAAGAAAAATGAAGAGCTGTCAAAGCTTCACAGGCAGCAGGTGGAACAGCTGGAAGCTATTTCCGGACTCTCGGCTGAGGAAGCAAAAAACCACCTTGTTGAATCGCTGAGGGAAGAGGCAAAAACTGGTGCAATGTCGTACATCAACGAGATTCTTGATGAAGCGAAAATGACTGCCAATAAGGAAGCTAAAAGGATCGTTATTCAGACAATCCAGAGAGTGGCAGCAGAGACTGCAATTGAAAATGCCGTTACAGTATTCCATATTGAGTCGGATGAAATGAAAGGCAGGATTATCGGAAGGGAAGGCCGTAATATACGCGCCCTCGAAGCAGCCACAGGAGTTGAGATCATTGTCGATGATACACCTGAAGCAATAGTTCTTTCAGCTTTTGATCCGGTACGGAGGGAAATAGCACGTCTGGCCCTGCATCAGCTTGTGACTGACGGGAGGATCCATCCGGCACGGATTGAGGAGATGGTTGAGAAAACCAAAAAACAGGTGGAGGAGGAGATCCTGGAGGTTGGGAAAAGAACAGCTATTGATCTCGGAATACATGGTCTGCATCCTGAACTGATCAGGTTGATCGGAAAGATGAAATACAGATCATCATATGGTCAGAACCTGCTAATGCACTCGCGTGAGGTAGCTAATCTGTGTGCAATTATGGCAGCAGAGCTCGGGCTCAATCCAAAGCTCGCAAAGAGAGCCGGACTGCTGCACGACATAGGCAAGGTACCTGATGATGAACCGGAACTGCCGCATGCAATACTTGGCATGAAGGTAGCGGAGAAATTCAAGGAGAAACCGGAGATCTGCAATGCAATCGGTTCACATCACGATGAAACTGAAATGACAACGCTCATTGCTCCAATTGTACAGGTGTGCGACGCCATTTCAGGTGCCAGACCGGGTGCCCGGCGTGAGGTAGTTGAGTCATATATCAAGAGACTGAAGGAACTTGAGTCGCTTGCCCTGCAGTACCCGGGAGTGATGAAGACTTATGCCATCCAGGCCGGCAGGGAGCTCCGCGTAATAGTAGGAGCAGAGAAGGTGACGGACAAGGAAGCCGAAGGACTGTCATTTGAGATTGCACGTAAAATACAGAACGAAATGACTTATCCCGGACAGATAAAGATTACTGTCATTCGGGAGACCAGGGCTGTGAATTATGCAAAATGATAATATTTAACCTGAAAAGGGGCATCTGTTGTACCGGATGCCCTTTTTGTTTTATACATGTTGATCAAAAGAATATTTGCTAACTTTGCACCCCAAAATAATCTCTTTACATGTCACATCTGAAAATCGTGAATGTCGTAGGCGCCAGACCTCAGATAATTAAATCTTCTGCTATCAGCAGGGCAATACATAATAGTTTTTCAGAGAGTTTTACTGAAATTCTTGTACATACAGGTCAGCATTATGATAAAGAGCTCTCAGCTGTCTTTTTTGACGAGCTCGAGCTTAATAAACCTGATTATAACCTTGGTGTAGGTTCGGCCACACATGGCAGGCAGACCTCAATGATGATCACAGGGATTGAAGAGGTGCTTATGATTGAAAAACCCGACTGTGTGATAGTTTACGGAGATACTAATTCCACATTAGCAGGTGCTCTGGCAGCTTCAAAGCTGCATTTCCCGGTAATTCATATAGAGGCCGGCTTACGTTCCTTCAACAAAACAATGCCCGAAGAACTTAACAGGATAGTCAGCGACCATGCATCAACACTTTTATTTGCACCAACAAATGCTGCTTTCAAGAACCTTATGGGTGAAGGCTTTAAACCTGAAAACAGCCCGCCATATACAATTGACAATCCTAAAATTTACCTGACAGGCGATATAATGTATGACAATACGCTCTTTTTCGCTGATCTGGCAGAAAGAAAGAAGACTGCATTTCTCGAACAATTACATGTGCAGAGAAATAGTTTCATCCTTGTCACTATACACCGTGACCTGAATACAGATGATGTTCAGCGCCTGGAAAGGATTTTTACCACACTCAAAGACCTTGCTGAAGAAAAGGAAATAACCTTTGTGATGCCCTTGCATCCCAGGACAACAATTTCGCTGAGAGCAAAGACTGAGAAGTTGAACAACGAACTGCTGAATTGCAGATATATAAAGATAATGCCGCCGGTCTCATATCTCGAAATGACACTCCTCGAAAAAAACTGCAGGATGATAATAACAGACTCAGGCGGAGTTCAGAAGGAATCGCATTTCTTTAAAAAACCATGTATCGTTCTGCGGAAAGAAACCGAATGGACAGAGCTTGTGAAAAACGGGACTGCAACTCTTGTGGATGCCGATCCGGAAAAAATAAGGAGCGAATTCGCGAGGTATATGCAACCTGGGATTGACCTTCAGTATCCGGGATTTTACGGAGACGGTAAAGCTGCGGAATTCATACTCGGTGAGATATTACTTTTGTTTGATAACAGGTAACCACTGGTTATTCGTATCGCTTTTTATCTTATATTTATCTTCATCCTTTATATTATTCTATGAACCGCTTACTGAGTAATGCCAGAGTATTAATAACCGGTGGCGCAGGTTTTATCGGGTCAAATCTTGTCGAATCGATGCTTGAGGCCGGGAATGATGTGGTTTGTCTTGATAATTTCTCGACCGGCAGGAGAGAAAATCTTCAGCAATTTTTCAAACACGGAAGGTTCAGGCTTATTGAAGGTGATATACGTAACTACAGTGATTGCGAGAAAGCCGTAAAAGATATTGATTATGTTTTCCATCAGGCAGCCCTGGGATCTGTGCCCCGTTCGATAAAGGATCCGGTCTCAGCAACGGATGTTAATATAGGAGGATTTGTAAAAGTACTTTTTGCTGCCAAGGAGGCAAGAGTAAGGCGTTTTATTTATGCTGCCAGCTCTTCAACTTACGGCGATCATCCTGATCTCCCCAAGGTGGAGGACAGGATTGGAAAACCACTATCACCGTACGGGATAACAAAATATGCCGATGAGCTTTTTGCATCTAACTTTGCCTCGACTTATAATATCGATGTAGTTGGTTTGCGTTACTTTAATGTTTTTGGCAGGCGACAGGATCCGAATGGTGCTTATGCAGCTATTATACCAAAATTTATATTACAGTTGCTGCGTGGGGAGCATCCTGTTATTAATGGTGACGGAACCATAACACGTGATTTTACTCATGTAGACAATGTGATAAATGCCAATCATCTGGCAGCACTTGTGGAGGGGAAAGAAGCTTTAAACCAGGTTTATAATATTGCCTGTGGAGAGAGCACATCAATCAACAAGCTGTTCAATATAATAAGAGAAAGTCTGGGCCGTTTTGAAAAAGGTATATTGAAAATTGAGCCGTTATATGGCCCCGAAAGGGCAGGTGATATTAAACATTCGCTGGCTTCCATCCAGAAGGCAAGCAGACTGCTGGGTTATACACCTATTACTGGGATAGAAGATGGCTTGCATGCCACTGTAAGATGGTTAAGGGAAAATTTTTAGCGGGATTTGTTCAACTTGGAGGAAGATGTGAGATAGTCATTTCCAATATGGTTGTAACAAATGTTACAATTTACGCTATGAGACTTATTATCAGTTATCTACACTTTTCCTAATGTGACTGACGGAGTGAAAGCTTGCATATACATATTAAATAATGAAAAAGAACCAAAAAATTCTAATTACAGGTGGAGCGGG
>JADDYF010000386.1 GCA_015712185.1 Bacteroidales bacterium | reverse complement strand
TTACTCTTGAAATCTCTATGCCAACATTATAATTATTTGTTGACGTCAATCCGCGACAGTCAAGTATTGGTTTATTCCCGGCTGCAAAATCTTCAGGATAAGCAGCAAATAATGTATAATGTCCATAAGTACCATTTATTGACGGATCAGCCAGATGTACACCTACTCTTGAACTATAATAAGTATTATAAACACCACCTCTGAAATAACATGTATCTCCTCCTGTAGTATGATTCATTGCATAATGCCACGATTTCCATGGATTAGCAAAGGTCCCACGAGAAGGATATAGCCCGTCTGTCCCTGTTGGCGATACATAATATGTTCTGGCAGACACTAATGAACATATAGTCAGGAAAAACGAAAAAAATATCTTTCTCATTAAATAGATTTTTGACGAATAAAAGCCTGCTATTGACTAAAACATAAAATTAAACGATTAAAAAATTCATTTGTTACATTAGCGTTTTAGATTTATTAACAAGTTATTAAAAGGATTTTAACAATTTCAGAAACAGGTACTTCGATGGTTGATTCAGGAAATCGGTTCATTACGATGAGGAATTGAACTGCAGAAAGGGCTGGAATTCAGCAGAAAAAGTTCAACAAAGATGTTTAAAAAAGTCAGGAGTGAAAAAGCAGTTTCCCAAATTTATTACATAAAGTGGAAAGAATTAATAGCAGGCTTGGGAATTGTTTTGGTGAATAATTATATTGCTGAAAACGAATTATCCAGATGCCGGTTATTCAAGTGTAATCAACTCAGAATCATATGCCCATGCTGCAAAATATCCCAGTGCACCGTTATTAATATTTGATACAGGATTGTACGGAGTCGGGGGCATTACCCTTCTTTTCCAGAAGAGAATATCATTTAACTGTAAAAAATAATTATAGACAGATTTATCAATGGAGAATACCTGAACTTCAATTTCACCGCCATCATAAAAAATACTTTCTGAAAAACTAATAACATTTTCAATCTTGTTAATTATACCATCGTTTGCCTTTACTTCAGTCAAAAGGTAATAACTGTCTTCAGCCATTCCATCATCAGTCATGAACCGAACCATGTAACAATTATCTTCATCGGGATTATCAATGAACCTGCAGGTAATTGTGAATACTGTCTTACCAGATGGATTTAATACACTTTGTGACTGAGATTTGGAATAACTTAATGAAATAATATCCGTTTTCTGAGGCATGTATGAAATACCTTCATAGATAGTACCCTCACACTCAATTTCAACCAGGTAATTTTTTCCCTCAGTTCCAATTATTGATTCACCCGTATAAATACCATTACCTGAATAGTGCAGTTCATCAAATATGGTTCCGTCATATAGGATTATCCTTGCATTTTCAACAAACATTGGTTCCTCCGGTGAAAAATAACTGGCTGTTCGGGTTAAACGGACCAGGCAGGTCGAGTCTTTAAATAATTGGCCTTCGATAACTAGTGAGGGATTGGCGGTATTAAGTTCAATATTGATTACTTCCTCACATGAAGTAAAAATAAATATTATAAAAATTACGACTGACAAGTATCTGACCATGATTTTTATTTAAAACCTGAAATTATATGTGATTGAGGGGACAATACCAAAGAGGCTTAGCTTAACAGCTTCCGTTGATCCGGGAGTAGTTTTGCTTTCTCTAAAACTAATAATATATGCATTATGTCTGTTATAAACATTATAAACCGAGAAGGTCCACTCCGACTTATATTTTTTGTAATTCCTCCCATATAAAGCAAGGTTGAGATCAAGACGGTGATAGGGAGGCATTCGATAACCATTCCGCTCAGTATAAAAAGGGACCTGGTTATTGTCAACCAGATACTTCCCGCTTGGAAAGGTAGTCGCATTTCCCGTAGCAAATGTCCAAATGGACGATGTCACCAACCGCTTACCCATCTTATAACTGAGAGTTATGGAAAAGTCATGCGTCTTATCATATTTCACCGGATACCATGAGAAATTGTTGATCCCTTCTATTTTATTTTCCGTTTTCGACAAGGTATAACTAATCCAGCCAGTAAAATCGCTATACTTCTTTTTAATATATAGTTCAAGCCCATAGCTTCTTCCCTTTCCAGAAAGAATCTGTGATTCCACATGTTCAGCAAAGATTATTTCAGCTCCATCTTCATAATCAATGGTATTTGTTATATTCTTATAATATACCTTTATCGATGTTTCAATACTATTATTCAGAAAATTCCTGAACAGGCCTGAAGAAAACTGGTCGACTAATACTGGTTTGAGGTTATTGGAGCTTGGCATCCACACATCGGTTGGAGAGCCTGATGTAGTGCCAGAAAGAAGGTGTATGTATTGGGCCATTCGATTATATGACAGTTTGAAAGAACTTTTTTCATTCAACATATAATTCAGAGTTGCGCGAGGTTCAAGAGAAAAAAAAGGATAAGCTGCTTTGCCCGCATTATACCAGCTTGAATCGACCGGCTTATTTTCTGCATTATATTGATAGAACCAACCTGGACCTACCTGACTGAAGACTGAAAACCTGAGTCCGTAATTTGCATTTAGTCTTGAACCGATCTTATGTTCCCCCTGAATGTACAGAGCACCTTCAAAGCCTCTTTTCTCCCTCAAAGCAATTTTAAAGTTAAGGCTATCGTTTGCAGAAATTTCTCCGGGCCTGAACACATGATAAATAATATTCATGCCACTTTTAAGGGTGAAGGATGGATTACTATACAATGTTACATCTTCCTTAAAGTTCAAATCCTCAATTCCCGATCTGATCCTTAAACCAAACAGGCCTGAAATAAATCCATAATCGAACTTGCTGTAAATCAATGACGTTTTGGAAAAAATCCTCTCACTGAACAGATGATTCCACCTTATTGTTCCGGTGGTATTTCCCCATGAAGTACCTATATCACCACCCAGTTCGAATACATCTTTACCAAAATAACCTGAAATGAACAGCCTGTTTTTTTCATTTATAGTATAATTTAGTTTAGCATTGAAATCGTAGAAATAGAACTTCATATCATGTCTGACCAGATCTTCCGGCAGTAATATTTTGGCAACCAGGTCACCATAGGTCCTTCTGCCTGACACAATAAAAGACATCTTTTCCCTGATAATGGGACCTTCAAGGGTTAAGCGAGCAG
>JADDYF010000359.1 GCA_015712185.1 Bacteroidales bacterium | reverse complement strand
CGGGGAGCATGCAAACTTGTCGATCCGGAAAACCCGGCACAGCTTATTGACCTGCTGAAAAACGAGGTAAAAGTTATCGGATAAGTATTAATTGAAAAACAAATTATTGCAATATGTCAGTTTTAGTATACACTGAGAATTGGGACGGGAAGTTCAAGAAACTAACATTTGAGCTGGCATCGTTTGCAGCCGCGGTGGGTGAGATGCTCAAGACTAATGTTATAGCTCTTTCCATCGGTAATGTTGCAGAAGAAGAGCTGAAAAGGCTCGGTAATTATGGAGCACATAAGATCATAAATACCAACGGCACTAATTTGCCGACGCTCGATAATCAGGTATATACCTTTATTATATCTGAAATTGCGAAAAAGGAGAGTGCAGATATCATTATCTTTTCGAACAATAATACAGGAAAAGCACTGGCACCCCGCCTGTCAGCAAGAATTAAAGCTGCAGTCGGATCGGGAGTCAGCAGACTACCTGTTAACCTTGACCCGTTCACGATATATAAAAAGGTGTACTCAGGTAATGCCTATGCACATGTGGTCCTCAAATCGGATATTAAAATATTGACGCTTGCCCAGAATTCATTTGGAATAATTGAAAAAGACGGTAATGCCATCGTAGAAAATTTTGATTTTACGATTGACGCTGCTTCGGTCAGGACCACTGTCAGGGATGTGCAGAAACAAACCGGAAAATTACTGCTGACCGATGCTGAGATTGTCGTTTCAGGCGGACGGGGTATGAAATCACCTGATAACTGGGGTCCGATTGAGGAACTGGCAGGCCTTCTCGGCGCTGCCACAGCCTGTTCGCGACCGGTGGCAGATGAAGGATGGCGCCCGATTGGCGAACATACCGGTCAGACAGGCAAGATAATTGCTCCGAACCTGTACATTGCAGTTGGAATATCAGGTGCAATACAGCACCTTGCAGGTATTAGCGGATCGAAATGTATTGTTGCTGTGAATACTGATAAGGATGCTCCTATATTTGAAGCAGCAGACTACGGTATTGTGGGAGATGCATTCAAAGTTCTGCCGAAACTGATTGAAGCTGTCAAATCGATGAAGTCCTGATTTTCCAGGAAATTCTGCATACCTGTACAATCTGTAAAGACCTGATATGATCCCAAACCTGATTTTTATACTAGTTTTCCTGTTTGCTTCAGTATTATTCTACTTTAAGGTACGGACGATTGCACACGATATAAACCTCGGAAAACCTGTCGAAATCAGGGATAACAGGCTCATGAGGTGGATGCATATGTTAAAGGTTGCCATCGGCCAGTCAAAAATGATAAGCCGTCCTGTCGCCGCAACAATGCATATTTTTGTTTATGTCGGATTCATAATTGTCAATATTGAGATGCTGGAGATCCTTGTTGACGGAGTATCCGGATCACACAGGTTCTTTTCTTTTCTCGGTGGTTTGTACCCTGTATTGATATCAGCCTTTGAAGTATTCGGAATAGCTGTTGTCACAGGCTGCATAATTTTTCTTTCACGAAGGAATATTATCAGGCTCAAGAGGTTCTGGAGCAGTGAGATGACATTATGGCCGCGTTCAGATGCCAATATCATCCTCATCACGGAGATCCTTCTTATGAGTGCGATCCTTACAATGAATGCAACCGACGGAATATTACAGGCGCGCAGTAATCAGCATTATCCGGTTGTAGGATCTTTTCTGCTCAGCGGCTTCCTGCAGCCTCTCTTTTCAGGCCTGCCTGACAGCACTCTTATCTTCATTGAGAGGTTTTGCTGGTGGTTTCATATAACCGGTGTGCTGGCTTTCCTCAACTATATTCCATATTCAAAGCACTTTCATGTTTTCCTTTCGTTCCCGAATGTTTATTATTCAAAGCTTGAACCGCAGGGGAAGATAGCTCATATGCCCTCTATTACGAAAGAGATTAAAGTGATGCTCTCGGGAAATATTGATTATAATGCTGAAGGAAGTGCCGGGGAGATTGGTCAGTTTGGCTCAAAGGATTGCAGGGACTTCACCTGGAAAGTCCTGATGGATTCATATACATGTACGGAATGCGGAAGGTGCACATCAAGCTGTCCTGCAAACATCACAGGAAAGAAATTATCACCCAGGAAAGTGGTGATGGATATGCGCGACAGACTGGAATACCTGGGAAGGAATATCAGGAAACACGGGAAAGAGTTTAAAGATGACAAGTCGCTTCTTGACCTGGTTACTTCGGAAGAGTTATGGGCGTGTACAACATGCAATGCTTGTGCTATTGAGTGCCCCGTAAACATAGATCCGGTTGCGATGATAATCGAGATGCGCAGGTACCTTGTTATGGAAAAAGCAGCAGCGCCGGCAGAGTTGAATGCCATATTTTCAAACATCGAGAATAACGGGGCTCCATGGCAATTCTCCAACGAGGACAGGTTGCTCTGGGCAGATAACCTTGAAATAAAAACCAATTAGGATATAACCATTGAATTAATACGATGGATCGCAAAAAAATTGAAATTCCTGTGATGGCTGACCTGTTTGCACGAGGTAAAAAGCCTGAATTCCTTTTTTGGGTAGGTTGTGCAGGTGCATTTGATGACCGTTACAAGAAGGTTGTAAAAGCTTTTACAAAGATACTTGTACACCTTGATGTCAGCTTTGCGGTTCTCGGAAAAGAGGAATCATGCACCGGCGATCCGGCAAGGAGAGCAGGCAATGAGATGCTTTACCAGATGCAGGCTTTGCGAAATATTGAGATATTCAATGCTTATGAAGTAAAGAAAATAATCACAATATGTCCGCATTGTTATAATATCTTCAGGAATGAATATCCCGATCTCGGCGGTAAATATGAAGTGGTCAGTTATGTACAGCTTCTGAATGCTAAACTGGAAGAGGGTAAATTGAAACTATCATCAGAATTATTTAGCGGCATATCTGTTACTTATCATGATCCCTGCTATCTGGGGAGGGCTAATAATATATTCGACGAACCACGTTTAATTTTGAATAGCCTTACCGGTAATTTTGTAGAGATGCGAAGGAACAGGAGATTCGCGTTATGCTGCGGAGCCGGGGGAGCCCAGATGTTCAAGGAAGCAGAGAAAGGCGATAAGGAGGTATTTATAGAAAGAACTGAAGATGCATTAAGAACAGGTGCAAAGATTATTGCCACAGCCTGCCCTTTCTGCATGACAATGTTGACTGATGGTATAAAATATAAGAACAGGGAAGAGGAGATAAAAAACTGGGATATAGCAGAACTTATTGCTCAGTCGCTTGATTTATAAACAGATCAGAATATTAAACCGATAATTATGGAAACCGGAAGACTATTGAAAAGCGGGGAATTCCTTGTCAGTGAAATTGAATCAAAGGATGTTTTCATTCCTGAGGAGTTTGACGAGGAGCAGCTGATGATGGCCAAATCCTGCAGGGACTTTCTTGAAACGGAGGTATATCCGAATCTGGAGGCTGTCGAGAAAAGCGACAGGGAACTGATGAAGCAGATCCTTAAAAAGTCCGGAGAACTCGGATTAATGGGAATCTCAGTTCCTGAAGAATATGGCGGATTCGGACAGTCATTTGTAACCCAGATGCTTGTTGCTGAAAAAACAGGAGCAGGCTATTCATTTTCTGTCGCCTATATGGCCCATTGCGGTATTGGCACCCTGCCGATAGTTTACTACGGAAATGAAGACCAGCGGCAGCGTTATGTGACAAAGCTGGCTACCGGAGAATATCTGGGTTCGTACTGTCTGACTGAACCGGGAGCAGGAAGTGATGCAAATTCGGGGAAGACTGCGGCAAAACTTTCTGAAGACGGGAAACATTACATACTGAACGGACAGAAGATGTGGATCACAAATGCAGGTTTCTCCGACACCCTGATCGTTTTTGCCAAGATAGATAATGACAGGGTCCTCAGCGCATTCATCGTAGAGAGTAAGTATCCGGGTGTTGTTATAGGACCTGATGAACACAAAATGGGAATCAAGGGATCGTCAACAGCACAGATATTTTTTAATGATGTAAAGGTCCCCGTGGAAAACCTTCTCGGGAAAAGAGGTGAAGGTTTCAGGATCGCACTGAGCATCCTTCACATGGGACGGATAAAGCTTGGCGCTAACGTGATCGGCGCTGCAAAACAGTCAATAAATGATTCGGTAAAATATGCAAATGAACGAAAGCAGTTCGGAGTGTTGATATCCACATTCGGTGCAATAAAATATAAGCTTGCAGAACAGGTTATCCGTCTTTTTGCCTGTGAATCGGCTGTTTACAGGGTAAGCAGGGATGTAGACCGCCTCATCGATAAGCTGAAAATAGACTGCGGCGACAAAGGACGTGCATCTATTGAAGCGATCAGCCATTATGCTGTTGAAGCGGCTATTTTAAAGGTGGCAGGTTCTGAGATGCTCGATTATATAGTTGACGAGGCTGTACAGATTCATGGAGGAATGGGTTATTCTTCCGAACTGCCTGTTGAAAGAAGCTATCGCGATTCACGCATAAACAGGATATTCGAAGGAACGAACGAGATCAACAGACTTCTTGTCTCAGACACAGCGATGAAAAGGGCGATGAAAGGTGAGTTTGACCTTTTCGGGAAAGCCGAAGCCCTCTTCTCCGACCTCGAAAAGATCACAAATGGGGAAGTGCAGGGAGAAAGCTATTATGAAGAGAAATGGAGATATGTGAGGAATTTCAAAAAGGTAATCCTGATATGCATTCAAGGTGCAGTGAAAGCTTTCGAAAAGAACCTGATCAACGAACAGGAAGTAATGAATAATATCTCCAACATGATGATGGCTGTCTATATCACTGAGTCGTTGCTGTTGAGGGTGGGGAAGCTTGAAGCCATAAAAAGAAATATATCAGTGTACAGAGATATCCTTGATGTAAATCTTTTTGATACTGCAGTATTGGTGAGGAATTCGGCTGGTGAAGCGGTTTATTCTTTTACGGAAGGTGATACTGCTAAATCTGTTATGAACGCGGTGGAGAAGCTCACACAAGTGAGGGGTGTGAACGTTAAAGAGGCAAGAAGGAGAATCGCTGACAGACTGATAGAAGATAATTCCTACAAATTCTGAATCCAATGTGCTCCCGGCGCAGCGATGGTAGCGGCAAGAACAGAAGCTGCAATCTCCGCCCGAATTTCCTCTATAATCTTATGTTTTTCGGGGTATGCAATAAATATCACCGGACAGGGTGATATAGATCAATTATGTACATGCTAAAGAGCATAGTTGCCAGTATAAAAAATAACAGGTTAATGAATTACTAATCAGTATTTTCAGATATATTTGTGAATTAATTAACAACAGAGGGAAAATGCGACATAAAGGAAGAATCACAAATACGGTAATCGGGGCACTTATCATTCTTACAGGGGCGGCCTTTATTGCCTCATGTGAGAAATATTCATATATAGTTGAGACTGTCAATCCGGTAGATACAGTTCATTTTCAGACTGAAATACAGCCGATTTTTACGGCAAACTGTATAACATGTCACAGGGGAACAAGGAATCCTGACCTCAGGGATGGCAATTCATACGAGTCGCTTACAACAGGAGGTTATGTAACCCTGCCGGCGGAATCCAGCAGGATCTATTCAAAAATCACATCATCAAGCCATGAAGCATTTACGCTGCCGGTTGAAAAACAGAAGATCCTTATCTGGATTCAGCAGGGTGCCCGGGATAATTAAAATATGACAAGAAAACCAAATAACATGAAAAAGACATTACTGTTACTAGTTCTTTCGGCCTTTGCAGTAACATTAACAGCACAGGAGGAAGCTCAGGCGGAAGAAAAATCAAAGCCCGTAAGGTTCACCTTCGGAACCAGTATCCTTATTGATAATCATACAGTAGCCACGCCATATAAGGGAGGGATCGAGTTCGAAATACACCACCGTTTCAGTCTGATTGAGAACATCGATAACCTGTTCGGCATCTATGGTGCTGCAAATACAAGGCTTGGACTCAATTACGGAATTACAGACAGAATAATGATAGGGGCGGGAACCACCAAGGACTATAAACTTCAGGATATACAATGGAAATATCTGATCCTGCAGCAGACCGAGGACAACAGCATGCCGGTCTCTCTTTCATATTACGGCAATATTGTTCTTGATCTTCGCGAAAAAGCAGCTTTCGGTCCCCTTGAAAGTTACAGGGATATTCACAGGCTGTCGTACTTTAATCAGCTGATCATTGCCCGTAAATTCAATGAGGTTTTTTCATTTCAAATAGCTCCGTCAGTCATTTATTTCAATTCTGTACCAAGGTTCTCAAATGAATCGGGATATAAGAACCTGGGCTTCGCCTTATCAGCCGGTGGAAAAGCAACTGTTTTTGGTTCCCATTCTATCCTCATTGAATATGACCAGCTGCTCAGGAAACAGGATCTTGAAATTCAGCCAAAACCAAACTTGTCGCTTGGATGGGAGATTGGTACAGCAACACACACTTTCCAGTTGTTCGTGGCAAATTACTCCCAGATTATTAATCAGCGAAATCTTGTCTTTAATACCAATGATTTTGCAAAAGGAGAATATCTTGTTGGTTTTAATATAACTGTGAGATTCTAGTTTGAACAGTCTCAGCGAATGAAATTACCAGTATTCCGTTTGGTGCTGACCGCCGGTTTGATCGCTCTCAGCTTTTCTGCTGCTGCAGCGGGCTTCCGTAATCAGAATGGGGAAAAAGAGACTCAGGATACAACATCATTTACGTCGCCATTCTACGAAGATAATGAACGATGCTTCGAGTGCCACGGACAGGAAAGATATGAGTACAAGAACGATAATCTCGGAACACAGGTTAAAGCATTAATGTGCGAGAACAGGAGAATCGGGAGAGATGATTTCTATAGTTCAAATCATAAATACTTCAGCTGCACTGACTGCCATTCGTCGGATTATGTAACTTTTCCGCATCCGGGGCAGCTCAGGATGGAACAGATGTACACTTGCATCGATTGTCATGGCGGCGACGAGAAATTTGCAAAGTTCAGTTTTGAGGAAATCGAGACAGAATATCAGAAAAGTACCCACTTCAGCCTCGAGAAAGATGGTTTTACATGCTGGAAATGCCACAATCCCCACAGCTATAAGATAAGTATCAGAAACACCGAAAACCTTAAAGAGACAATTGTATTTGACAATACAATCTGTCTCAGCTGCCATTCCGATTTCAGGAGATTCCAGCTGCTTTCGGACCTTGAGGAGATAAATATCCTCGAGAAACACGACTGGCTTCCCAATCAGGCATCACATTTCGGAAGCGTCAGGTGCATCGAATGCCATACAATGCAGAATGATACCATTCTTGTTGCACATCTGATCCGTCCCAAGGAGGAGTCAGTCAAACAATGCAACGAATGTCATTCAAAGAACTCATTGCTTATGGCCACATTGTATAAATTCCAGTCAAGGGAGCAGAGACGTGACGGATTTGTCAACGGGATAATCCTGAACGAATCATATGTGATCGGAGCAAACCGGAACAGGTACCTGAATATTCTCAGCCTCGTGGTATTCGGAATTGTGATTTTAATAATTGGAATTCATATCTTTTTCAGGACAAAATAAGAAAGCGAAGAAAATGTATTTATATCCGGTTTGGATCAGATTATGGCATATTATAAATGCAATTTTATTCATAATACTTATTGTGACCGGTCTCAGTATGCAATATACCGACAAGCAGGATTATATTCTTGTTGTAAGTTTCGCGAGGGCGGTCAAGTGGCATAATATATCAGCAGTGCTTCTTACAGTCAATTATATATTCTTTGTTACCAGTAATCTGATCTCTGAAAACGGGAGGTACTACAGGATAAGCAAAAAGAATTTCGGATCGGATCTGTTTAAGCAGCTCAGATATTATTCATGGAACATGTTCAAGGGAGAGAAGCATCCATTCCCTGTGACAACTGAACGAAAGTTTAATCCGCTTCAGAAATTTTCATATGTTCTGGCTATGTATTTTGCATTCCCTCTGCTTATTCTTTCAGGACTGGGACTGATGTTCCCTGAAACGATCATTAACCGTATTTTTGGTATCAGCGGCCTTGTTCTTACTGACATTTTGCATATTACCATGGGTTTCTGCCTCACAATATTTATGGTTATACATATTTATACCTGTACTCTGGGAGCAAGGCCGTCATCACTTTTTAAAGGTATAATTTCAGGATATCATGAATCGGAGTAAATGTGGTATGGATGAAAGGCAGGAATAACTCAGATAAATCATCAAGACGAAAGTTTCTCAGGAAACTGGGTACCGGTATAGGTGTCGTATCACTTACCGGCGTCCCAGGTGCTTCGGTAATTGCCGGAAGTAAAACTGAATCAGGTGAGAAAATAAAGCTTCTTTCTCCTGAAGGCAGACTGGTGGAGGTCGACCGTGAAAATATCAGGCCGGCCAGGGAAACTACTGATTATATTAAAGAAGAAGCCAGGAAGGGATTGCATGGCAGGAAATTCGTTATGGTGATTGATCTGGCGAAATGCAGGAATGCTAGAAAATGTGTTGAAGCCTGTCAGGAAGGTCATATGCTGCCTAAAGATCATGAATGGATAAAACTCTACCTTCTTCAGGATGACAGGAATACTGCACCGTACTGGCTGCCGCGGCCCTGTTTCCACTGCGATAAACCAATGTGTGTAAGTGTCTGCCCTGTTGGTGCAACATATAAAAGGGATGATGGTATTGTACTTGTCGATAACCAGCGTTGTATCGGATGCAAATTCTGTATGACAGGGTGTCCTTACTCGGCAAGGGTTTTTAACTGGAAGGATCCCGAGGTAAATCTTCCTCCCGGTCAGGCATATGATCCTGAGACAAATATTCCACCTGTGGAAGGTACTGTCGGTAAATGTGTTTTCTGTGCTGATAAGCTTCGCAGGAGAGAGCTTCCGAGGTGTGTAACTGCATGCCCTATGGGAGTGATATATTTTGGCGATCTCCTCGAGGATTCTATAACTAATGGTGAGGAGACGGTCAGATTCAGTAAGATTATGGATGAGAGGGCCGGTTACCGTTACCGGGAGGAACTTGGTACTCTTCCCAGCGTTTATTATCTGCCTCCGTTTCAGCGATTATTTCCATTTGAAAGAGGCCTTGAAGATGTTGATGAGGAAACCAGGTTAAGATACAGGGATGCGGGCCCACGATGATTTTGATAATATAAGAGGAAATGCAGGCTGACAGGAAATTATTATACGATCTTACTCCTGAACTGACCAGGACCAGTACCAGGTGGTATATTACCTTCTTCATATTCTTTGCTTTTTTTGCTTTTGGCATATATGCCCTCATCCTGCAGATTGATAAGGGTCATATCGTTACCGGTATGAGGGATAATGTAGTGTGGGGCTTTTATATTGTGAATTTTATTTTCTTCATGGGTCTAAGCTATTCAGGTGCCCTTATTTCGGGAGTTCTTCACCTGTTCCATACAGCCTGGAGAAAACCGGTAATAAGGCTGGCGGAATTAATTACAGTTATTTCACTGGTAATCGGTCCCTTTTTTATATTCTTCTGTATAGGTCGCCTGGACAGGCTTTATTTCCTATTTATTTACCCCAGGATCCAGTCTCCGATCACATGGGACGTAATTGCTATCTCTACCGACCTTGTCGGATGCTTTATTTATCTGTACCTCTCGTTCGTTGAGGATTTTGCAATACTACGCGATTTTGATGAACTCAATGTAGCACCCTGGAAGAAAAAACTTTATAGAATACTTTCGTTAGGCTATTCCGGTACACCCCGACAGAGAAAACTGTTATCGAACGCCAGGACAATTATGTCTGCAATGATCATTGCCATTGCCATTATAGTATATTCTGTACTTGCATGGATATTTGGAGTGACACTTCAGCCAGGATGGCATTCCACAATCTTCGGACCCTATTTTGTAATTGCTGCTGTTTTTTCCGGAACAGGACTACTTATTATCCTGATGTGGATTTTCAGAAAGATATATCATCTGGAGGAATATATCACAAAACGTCATTTTGTGAATGTAGGCGTTCTGCTTACAATCATTGCAGCATTTTACGGTTATTTCACATTCAGCGACTACCTTACAAAATGGTATGGTTCCATAAAGATGGATTCGATACTTATTGATAAACTGTTTAACCAGTATTATTCCCTTTTTATCTTTGCGAACTACATTGGCATCCTTCTGCCCGGTATAATAATAGCAATTCCGAAATTCCGTACAATCCCAAACATCACAATTGCCGCAATAATCGCTCTGCTTGCCCTATGGGTAAACCGCTATATTATAGTTATTCCGACACTTGAAACTCCGTTTCTCCCTGTGCAGGATCCTCGTCCTGACTGGATCAAATATACACCTACCTGGGTTGAATGGGCGCTGACCATGGCAGGAGTTTCTATCTTCGCCATGTTGTTCATGCTTGTTTCCAAAATAGCTCCTGTAATATCAATTTCAGAAATGCAGGGAAAGGACCAGAGTGAAATAATGAAATAGGGAAAGGAATTAAAATAGTAATGTCAGAATATCTGCGCAAAATACTGTATCTGATTTCATTTACCGCGGTCGGGGTAACAATATCATCAGCCCAGGACAGACCATCTATAAGTCCATATTTCCAGCTTCAGTATTTCAAAAATACCAAAGACCAGGCATATTTGCAGACCACTCTTACATATTCATTGAACCGTATTGAGTTGCCGCTTCCCGGAATGGTTATTTCCTTTTATACCGGTGAAAAAAGAGATTTGCCACTTGGTACTGTGATGACAGATGAAGACGGGATCGCAAAGCTGCCGCTTGACGGGAAAGTAAGATTACCTTTTGGTGCGGACGGACAATGGACTTTTAATTCAGTATTTGATGGGAATGATACTATCGACCAGGTTGCTGCAGACATTTCAGTAGTCAATATGGATCTTGAGATAACTTTATCTAAGGTGGATAGCATAAAGAAAATCGAACTGAAAGCTTCATCACAGATTAACGGTAAGAAAGTCCCGGTAATCGGTGAAGTTGTAATAATTTATGTTACAAGGATGTTCAGTCTGCTGCCTGTAGGAGAAATAACTTTTGATGATAACGGGACCGGGACCATTGATTTCCCTTCAGATCTGCCAGGAGATGAGAACGGAAATATTACCATATTAGCAAAAATTGAAGAAAATCCGACGTATGGCAATATTGAAAAAAGAGTTACAGAAAGATGGGGACTCCCTACTTCCTATACTGTTCCGGAAACACACAGAGCCCTGTGGACAAAGACTCCACCAATGTGGATGATAATCACTCTCTCTATCCTGCTTTCAGGGGTCTGGGGTCACTATATCTTTGCAATTATCAGTCTTATCCTTATACGGACTGATGCAAAACGAAAAAAAGTTAACGATGAGTATAAAATTAAGGTGTAATTAAAATTGCACGATTATTGTATTACAAGTATAAATTAAATCTGATTTGTTATGAAAAATGTGAAATTATTTTTTGTGAGTGTTCTTATTCTTTCTCTTGGTTTACCGGCTGTAGCTCAGCCAAAGCCATGGGATGTTCCGGCTAATTTTAAATCAATGAAAAATCCTGTCGCCAAGAGTGAAGCAAGTAATAAAACAGGAATGGCTCTTTATACAAAAAACTGCGCTTCATGCCATGGAAAAGCAGGTCTCGGTGACGGAGTAAAAGCAAGGGCTTTGAAAACACACCCTGGTGACTTTGCCGGCGCAGCATATCAGAATCAGACCGATGGTGAGCATTTCTACAAAACCAAGTTCGGAAGAGGTGAAATGCCAAAATACGAAGGAAAATTATCTGATGAGGATATTTGGAATATTGTGAATTACATGAGGACATTCAAGAAGTAAACATCTTACAATCTGTTGAAAAAGAGAAGCGGGGTTACAAAATCAAC
>JADDYF010000332.1 GCA_015712185.1 Bacteroidales bacterium | reverse complement strand
AATGATTTTATAAGGTCCGGTCACAAGGGTGTTCTGATGATCGCACACTGTAACCAGGATTCGCCAGGGAAGAAAATTACGGATATCTACACGAAGGGCGATGATGCAGTCATCCTTATCGGTCCTGAAGGAGATTTCACCGGGGAAGAGATAAGCTCTGCCCTGGATAAAGGATTCAAAACCGTGCAACTCGGCAGCAGCAGGATGCGGACAGAGACGGCAGGCATTGCTGCCTGTCATTCGGTCTATTTCATCAACCAGTGAGAGGTTCAGGTGCCTGCCGGAAAATCGAGAACGTCCCCAAGCTTGTTGGAAGGTACATTATAAAACTCAGTGTATTTGCAGTCTTCACATGTCACTGAGGCAAACCTCTTGTTCTGAATATGGAGAATCCCGGTAATGAAGCTGCCCGTTGTCCGTATCTCGCCAGGTGTGCAGGTTCTGCATCCGCATTTAGGGCAAACATATTTTACTGGTTTGTTCATGTTTCTTCGATTTTAGTATTCTTCTCATCTTCAGAATCCACTGATCTCCCTTTCCATCTGCCTGCTTTCCTTAAAGCCTGATCGAGTATATACTCAATCTGCCCGTTTGTGCTGCGGAACTCATCGGAAGCCCACTTTTCGAGAGCCCGCAGCTTCTTCGCGTCAATCCTTAGAACAAATGGTTTCTTATCACTCATATCATGTATGTAATGTTCCGGCGTTTACAACGGGGGTAGCGTCCTTGTCGCCGCAGAGCACCACCATAAGGTTGCTCACCATGGCAGCCTTTTTCTCTTCGTCAAGTTCCACAATATTCTTGTCTGAAAGCTGTTCAAGAGCCATCTGTACCATCGAGACGGCACCTTCAACTATCTTGAACCGGGCTGATACAACAGCAGATGCCTGCTGTCTCCTCAGCATTGCATTGGCTATCTCTTCAGCATAAGCAATATAATTTATCCTCGCTTCGATAACCTCGATGCCGGCAATCTTCAGCCTGTCGCGGATCTCTCTTTCCAGTTCCTCGTTGATCTCTTCCCCCCCGCTTCTAAGCGCCATTACTGCTTCGTGATCCTCAAGATTATCGTATGGATACAAGCCTGCCAGCTTCCTGAGGGCTGCATCGCTCTGTACTAACACAAAATGCTGATAATCATCTACATCGAATACAGCCTTATAAGTATCAAGCACCCTCCAGACCAGCACAAAACCGATCTTGATAGGATTACCGATCTTATCATTGACCTTGATCGGTTCACTGTCGAAGTTTCTTGCTCTCAGGGAGATCTTTCTTTTTGAATAGAACGGATTTACCCAGAAAAATCCGTTATCGCGAATCGACCCTTTATATGCGCCAAAAAGCACCAGAACACATGAACCGTTAGGATAAACTACCGTGAATCCTATTGTGGCCAGAATAAAGAGAACGGTAAGAATGATTCCAAGCCAGATTATATTAAATGCAAATCCGGCAATTGCACCGCCGATGAACAATACAGCCGCCAGCAGCGCCAGGTAACCCGATACGGGTTTTACTGTAAATTCCTGTTTCATTTATTTTGATATTAATTTAATATCACAAAGATATTATTTTAATTCTAAATAAACAAAAAAAAACACAGAAAAAATTCTGTGTTTTTTGATTTTCTATTCAGGCTTCCTGATTTTCTGAATCAGTCGGCTCGTTAGCTTCCTTCCCGGAACAGGTTTTACCTGTTTCAGGAGTCTGATCACATCACCGAATTGCGGATAAAAACCCCACGCATCTTCGTAGAGGTCTGTTCCATCGGTTTTAATATCACTAAATGAAAGAAAAGGAGTAGAGGTCAGACCCATAGGCTTCATGTTTTATTTGAAAACGGCCTGCAATGCTAATTATTGTCTCTTCAATAATTAATTTATTAACTCCCTGTTAATATCTCTGAACACTCCGTTTGTTCAGCCTCCGACAGGGGATCAGGGGTAAACCCTGCTCCTCGTGGCTGGTAATCCTATAGCTCAATTCAGTGTAAGACTGATTTTCTTCTCTTCCATTATTTTCCTCATGTTAATGAGGGCATATCTCATCCGGCCGAGAGCTGTATTAATACTCACGCTTGTAATATCGGCTATTTCCTTAAAGCTGAGTCCTGCGTAATGACGAAGAATTACAACTTCCCTCTGATCATCGGGCAGCTGGCTGATCATTCTCCTTACATCCTTCTGAATCTGCTTCCTGATCATGTTATCCTCGACATTGGCTTCTGCAAGCTTTTTTGAGTTAAACAGATCTGATTCATAATCGTCGTTCGAAATGGTGTTCATTTGTTTCACCCTGCGGAAATGATCAATAATAAGGTTATGGGCAATCCTCATCACCCATGAAATGAACTTCCCGTTGTCGTAATATTTCCCGGCCTTGACAGACTGGATAACCTTCATAAAGGTATCCTGATAAAGATCTTCAGCAAGAGCCTGGTCGCGTATATACAAACTTATATACGCAAAGACTTTATTCTTATGACGATGGATTATCTGTTCAAAGCACGACTGCTCACCTTTTATGAACCTTTGTATAAGTTCATAATCGGAAATTGTTTTTTTCATATCTCACTCTTTTAGGAACAAGAGTAGAGTTTTTTAATAGGCAGTCCTCCTTAGATTTATTGAATTTCTTATGACAAAGAAAACAATACTTTTTTAATTTGAAAGTATTACTTTTGGACTTTAACGAAATATTTCGGAAAATGTTCCATTGTTTGAGATGAACGGGAGTATTGATATCAGGGGAGCGAGGGTTCACAATCTCAAAAATATCAGTCTCAGAATTCCAAGAAACAAGCTGGTAGTGATTACCGGGGTGTCGGGTTCCGGCAAATCCTCCCTTGCTTTTGATACAATCTATGCCGAGGGACAGAGAAGGTATGTTGAGAGTCTCTCGGCTTATGCCCGTCAGTTTCTGGGAAGGATGAACAAGCCTGAGGTCGACTTTATAGACGGGATACCTCCGGCAATTGCAATAGAACAAAAAGTCAATACACGCAATCCGCGTTCGACTGTCGGCACCTCAACTGAAATATATGATTATATGCGGCTGCTTTTTGCCCGCATTGGAAAGACCTTCTCTCCTGTTTCGGGGAAGGAAGTAAAGAAACACAGTGTGGATGATATAGTGGATTTCCTTGCCAGCCTGCCGGAAGGGACAAAGGTTATCATAACTTCGACAGGTGAGATACCCGGGAATCTGAAGACGTCAGAATATTTTGCCTTCCTCGTAAAACAGGGTTTCAACCGCATAGAGTCGGAAGGAGAACTTATTAAAATAGATGAAATAAGTTCGTTTGGCGGATTCAGGCCCGGGCAGCATATCAACATCGTCATCGACAGGCTTGTCATAAGTCATTCATCAGATAATTTCAGCAGGGCTGCAGACTCAGCCCAGACAGCATTTCAGACAGGAAAAGGTTATTGCCAGGTAGTTATACCTGGAGACAGCGGGACAAGAAGGGAGAGCTTCTCAAACAAATTTGAAGAGGATGGCATCCTCTTCGAAGAGCCGTCTGAGTACCTCTTCAGCTTTAACAATCCTCTCGGTGCCTGTCCGGTTTGTGAAGGTTATGGCAAGATCATAGGCATTGATGAGAACCTTGTAATACCCGACCAGAATCTTTCGGTATATGAGGATGCTGTTGTCTGCTGGAAAGGCGAGACAATGAAAAAATGGAAAGAACGGCTTATTGCCAATGCAGGTCAGTTTGATTTTCCAATCCATAAGCCTTATTATCAGTTTACACCGGAACAGAAGGAGCTGCTCTGGAAAGGTAACAGGTATTTTTACGGGATTAACAGGTTCTTCCAGCATCTTGAGGAGAAGAAATACAAGATACAGTACAGGGTCTTGCTGAGCCGCTACAGGGGCAAGACAATATGTAATGAGTGCAAGGGTTCAAGGCTGAAAAAGGAAGCCGGATATGTGAAGGTAGCCGGTAAAACCATACAGGAGCTCGTTACAATGCCTGTCAGCAGGTTATATGAATATTTTTCGTCGATATCTTTAAAGCCGTCAGATGCAATTGTTGCAGAAAGAGTACTTAAGGAGATTACAATACGACTGAAGTTCCTTATTGATGTAGGTCTTCCATACCTGACTCTTGACAGGCTCTCCTCATCATTGTCGGGAGGTGAATCGCAGAGAATAAATCTGTCGACAACTCTTGGAAGCAATCTTGTTGGTTCAATGTATATTCTTGACGAACCCAGTATTGGTCTTCATCCCCGTGATACCAACCTGCTTATCAAAGTGCTGAAAGAGCTGCGGGACATGGGAAATACGGTTCTTGTAGTTGAGCATGAAGAAGAAATAATAAAAGGAGCAGATGAAATAGTGGATATGGGTCCGGAAGCAGGCAGGCTTGGCGGAGAGGTGGTGTTCCAGGGCAAACCGGGGCTTAATCCTTCAAATAAATCACTTACAGCTGCATACCTCAGCGGGAGGCTTTCAGTACCGGTGCCCGGAATCAGGAGAAAATGGAACAGCTATGTCGAAATAAGGGGTGCCCGGGAAAATAATCTTAAGGGCATAGATGTAAAATTCCCGCTTCATGCAATTACTGCAGTTACAGGTGTCAGCGGATCAGGAAAATCGAGCCTTGTAGCCGATATCCTCTATAAATACCTGTCGAACAGAATTAACGGGAACAACCTTGTACCGGGGCAGTTCAGGGAGATTACCGGGGATGTTGCAGGGTTGACAGGGATAGAGCTCGTCGATCAGAATCCAATCGGTAAGTCAAGCAGGTCGAATCCTGTCACATACCTTAAGGCTTACGATGAGATACGGAAGCTCTATTCAGAACTCCAGGCTTCAGTTCAGAATAACTACAAACCGGCTCATTTCTCATTTAACGTTGAGGGAGGCCGGTGCGAAGAATGCCAGGGTGAGGGCATAATCCGTGTTGAAATGCAGTTCATGGCAGATGTTGAGCTCACCTGTGAAGCATGTAAAGGGAGGAGGTTTAAAAAGGACATACTTGAAGTAAAATATTACGGAAAGAATATCTATGAGATGCTTGAGATGACCATTGATGAAGCTATAGAGTTCTTCAACAGTCATCCCGGGAGAAACGAAAAAAGGATAGTCGATAAGCTGAAACCGCTTTCGGATGTAGGCCTCGGTTATATCAGGATGGGACAATCCTCCGGAACGCTGTCAGGCGGAGAAAGCCAGAGAGTTAAACTTGCATACTTCCTGAGCCAGGAAAAAGAGAGCGGTCATATATTGTTTATTTTCGATGAGCCAACCACGGGACTTCACTTCCACGATATAAACAAGCTGCTCAGGTCAATAAATGCGCTTGTGGATCACGGTCATTCAGTAATAATAATTGAGCACAACCAGGAAGTTGTCAAGAGCTGCGACTGGGTGATAGATCTCGGTCCGGAAGGGGGTGAAGAAGGCGGCCATGTTATATTTGAAGGTAAACCCGAAGATCTGGCACAGTGCAGCAAATCGTATACCGGCAAATATCTTGCTCCAAAGCTCAGTAAAGCAAGTCATACGCAGAAATGATAAAAAAGGGACGCTGCCTTCAGCGTCCCGGTACATAGTATTCAGATCAGTTTACTATTTTTTCAGTTTAAATCCGAACATAATTGCGACGCACCCGCTTTCAGGTGT
>JADDYF010000295.1 GCA_015712185.1 Bacteroidales bacterium | reverse complement strand
TAACGGGAGTCTGTCTAAGAACCACTTTTCCACTGTCGCTTTCAGGATTCATTTAAAGTGATTCAGACTATTACCATCTTTAACCGGGACCAAATTATTTTCTGAAAAACCGAGGCTTCCTGGTGGTCTGTTTTTCGTCTGAATAAGTCCAAAACAGTCAAAAACAACGAAACAAGCATCACCAGATACTCCTTCAGCAGATTCTGGCCTAAGATGTTTATGATACGTCTTAGATTATATGCAATAAACATAAAACCGACATCAGAACTTGCCCGGTTTATTCCTTCCTTTGTAAGAATATAGCTGAAGCCCCATTGTCGTTTTATTGTTCCAAAAGGATGCTCTGCAATAGTCTGACGGCGTTTATAAAGATGCTCCTTCTCAATAGTGTTGATCCGGTTTCTTTCGCAGTATTCTGCATACTCACTTCTTTGAATCAATCTGCCCTTTTTTGACCTGGTGCATTGTGCCCGGAAAGCACAATGTTTGCAGGCTCTTGTCTTGTACTGTTTAAACCAGATTATGTTACCGCTGCTTGTACGTTCCTTGTACCATGAACCGTTTGTTGTGAGTATTTGACCCTGAGGACATGTGTATGTGTCGTCTTCTTTCCTGTATATAAAATATTCATAATTGAAGAGAGGGTCCGGGGCCTGACTGGTGGAAGGAACTCCAGGTATAGATACTATAGTTTCAACACCCAGGTCCTGTGCCGTTTTCAACTCTGAACCAGTATGGAAGCCTTTATCATATAGGACAGTGAATCCATTGGTCCTGAGTATGCTTTTTGCTCTTTGAACCATGTTGCCCATGGCTTTACTGTCATTCTGGTTGGTTACCTTGTAATCGATCGGTATGTTATTTTTTGCGTCGACAGTTGCCTGTACATTATAAGCTACCTCGGTTATGTTATTGCGAATAACTATCTGACGGCTCTCCGGATCAGAAGTTGAGATCTGCGATTCACCACTGTCTTTAAGTCTCTTCTCAAGGTCCTTGTAGCGGCCTTTCCTTTCCTCCTGTTTATTGATCTCATCCCTGATCGTTTGCCCGTTATCTCCGTCGTGTTCTGCCAGCGTACGGGTGTATTCTTCGAGCTTTCTGTCAATATAGGCAATGTGCCGATCTATTTTAGCCTTGTTGTAGTTGTTCTTCTTGCTGTTTTGTGCTCTTAGCTTTGTGCTGTCTCCTGCTATAAGCCTCCCACCTATGAGGTTAAAATGCCTGGCAATCTGAACTGTTGTCCTGAATACTTTTTTTATAGCATTTGGATTATCCCTCCGGAAATTGGCTATTGTGTTATGATCAGGACTGAGGCATCTTAACAGCCACATTAATTCAATGTTCCGTTTGCATTCCTTTTCCAGGTCCCGTGATGACCGTATCCTATTAAGATACCCGTAAATGAAAAGTTTCAAAAGATCTGATGGATGATATGCCGGACGCCCGTTTTCCGGAAAGTCTGTCCTGAATCCGTAATATTTTATGGAAAGACTATCAACAAAAAGGTCAATTATCCGGACTTCATTATCAGAAACAATGGACTCATCAAGTGAGACCGGGAAGAGATTGATCTGGTTTCTGTTTTGTCCCTGTATGAATTTCATATAGTTAAGATACAGAACAGGGTTTGAAATGAGTAATTAACAAGCTTATTGTTATCAACAGAAATGGAAGGTTTTTAGACACTCTGACGGCCCGGCAATAAAATTAGTAGGTGTTACCTGACGCAGCACCGGGCACCAGTCCCGGTACTTTAGCCAGAAAACTGTCACGGTGCAAGGAAGGTACGGCGTGGTTTTTGCCAGTCCAGGTACAAGTTTTGTGAGTTATATCAGTGTCGCGGTATAAACCATTACAAATCTGTCAATGGAGCAGAAGCAAAAGCAAAAACCATGACGAACCTATTAATTTTATTGTCCGTGTTAGCTGCTGGGGTTATTTTTGTTTTTCAACCTTATATTCACCAGATGGATCTATTTGCTTAAAACCTGTAACTTCTCCATTTTCGATTACAAATACAAAACTATAGACTGGGTATTCCTTTATACTGAAAGTATGCGGTTTAACTGGAATCAGCATAATCCGTGGTTGTCCGGGGGCTATCAGATAAAGATCCTTATCAATAAGTTCCACACTAATGAAACTCCCTGCAATGACATATTTTCCGGTATACTTTACAAGCACTCCCGGATCACTTAGTGCAGCATCCGCTTTTCTTGTGAACGTCGCCTGAGACTCGTCAAGAGAACTGTATAGACCATCTATGGCACCTTGCGGATTAGTGGTGAAATTCAGCGTCCATAGGCCCCATTGTTCATCATTAGGAGTATCAAACCGGTCATAATGATAATGTTTAAGTGGCAGTTTCATGTTATGGAAATCGAACTGTAATGCTGTATCAATCAATGTAATATTAATAATTCCATAGGCTGGATTCTGATATTGACCGACATAATCAGTCAGCTGATGTGATGGTCTGGTTCCAACAATGATCTCAGAGCCTGATTTACTACGTCCTTCCTTTCCGAGTTTTTTTCCTTCCTTCTGATCTTTCAGGCCTCTTTCACTCCACGGAGTCAGATCTGTCCCCAGCAATCTTTCATATATGTTGTACGAAATAATGTTATACAGAGGGGAACCCTGATCTCCAATTACAAAAACAATAACTCCGATACTATCATAAGGCATTGCGGAAATTTGAGAATGAAAGCCAGGCAGATCTCCCCCATGATAGGTCAATAAATGACCTTTGTATGAAGATGTAAACCTTCCCATTCCATAATAGGTATTAAGGATTTCTTTGTACCCTTTATTCTCCAGCCCACTGTTTGGCAATGCTACAGCAGGTTCAAGAGTCGCTTTCATAATTTTCTCGGGAATGATCTGCTTTCCTTTAAATTTTCCATTATTCATCAGAGTTATCAGCCAGTTCGACATATCTTCAATATTTGATATTATTGAACCTGCTGGTCCAACAGCCTGTTGATCCTCATATATTGGAATCCGGTATAATATTGTAGTATCCCTTTTCTCATTGTAAGGAACGCCGTGATCAGGATTTTTCTCCATTTCTTTTACAGTAAAAACAGTACTCTTCATTTCAAGAGGGTTAAATATATTTTCCTGCAAAAAAGTTTCCCAAGTCTTTGAGGTAAGGAGTTCAATTATATAGCCTGAAGAAACATACATCAAGTTATTATAAAGAAATCCTTGTCTGTTAGGTTGACTTGGTTCAAGAAATTTTAATCGGTCAAAGAGCTCCTTTCGGGTGAAATCAGATTTGTACCAGATGAGGTCATGACGGGAAATGCCGGTCCGGTGCGAAAGCATATCTCGTATTGTGATAGAATTATTGAGGTCATTATTGTAAAATTCGATGGAGGGGATATAATTGTGTATCGGTTTATCCCAATCAAGTTTCCCTTGGTCAACAAGCATTCCAATTGAAACTGCTGTAAAAAGTTTTGTATTTGAAGCTATTTGATATAAGGTTTTAGGTGTAACAGGCAGCTTTTGCTCAAACTCACGGTATCCGTATCCTTTTGCAAAAACCAGTTTGTTTTTATATACAATTCCGATACCTGCTCCAGCAATATTCCAGTCTTTCAGGATATTATCCATATATGAATCGAAACCCTTAAGTCTTTTAGTGACATCAATTGTCTGAGATAACAGGTTTATTTGAAAGCAGAAAATTATAAACCAAAGAAGAGATACTTTTAACATGAATCGTGTCTGTAAAAAACGATTGGTCCTAATTTTTAATTTAATTGATTTCATCGGTTTGTTAATTATTTGATATTTAACTAAGTAATTTACAACTAATTTTAAAATGATCAATCATAAAAAAGATTTTTCCAAATACTAGAAGTGAGTAGATAATGTTAATCACAGTAGTCAAATCCATAGAATTTATGTATAATTTAAAGATCGGGGAGTCAGCGATCCCTTGCAGCTAACGGCCCGGCGGTATAATTTAGTGGACGTTACCCGACGCAATTCCGGCCGAAGCAGAATCCTCTTTCTGAGAACATGTTGATAGAGGCCGGAAAAGGAGGGTATGGCACGCGTTTTT
>JADDYF010000215.1 GCA_015712185.1 Bacteroidales bacterium | reverse complement strand
TTCCTGCCACAAAATCCGCCACAAAATCTGCCAAAATCTGCCACAAACTTTCTTCCCTTTTTAACCCAAAAGTCTTATCACCACAATTTATAAAAAACAATCCATAGATTAGCTGTTTTTCAACCTCTTAACTGAAATATTTTAAAAATATTTATAAAATATTTTCGAGAGTCAATTTTAGCCAGATTCTTTTCTTTTCCAGGAATTTTTTTCTTCCTGGCTTTGAAGCCGGATCCGAATCAGTCAGGTATTTATATTAAAATAAATATTATGTAAAACTCTGTTGAATTTCTTTCTGTAGCACCCTCCTGCTATCACCAGGGGGGTTACCCAGGGGGGAGTGATACCGGGGGATACCTTTAAACTGATTATTATGATGAAAATAAACTACAAAGTACGACTCTATATGCTTTATTTAAAGGAACAGATAAAAGGAGGCCTGCTCAGGCTTGGCTGTCATTTCTTTTCATCATGGTATTTTATAAAAAGTGATTGCATAAGTACAACAGGTCAGGTAGTAAAACTGAATCACATTTATACTTATGAGGAAAATGAACAGATTGATATTGTACGCCTAACGGATATCAATATTGAACGAGGATATTTATACTGCAGCTTATTTTTCTTTTCAAATAATCAGATAATTACTGTTCGACATACCCTGATGAAAGGAGTAAAAGCTATCTGGAGGCTTCTTAATAACATGGAATTTGATGAGATAATGTCCATTAGATTATGGAATGAAGTTAATGAGGAGGAAGAACTTCTGGAGTTTGATTTCTGATTTATACCTATATGTACAATTCTACATTTCATCAAAAATGTTCCGATATTGGTAGTAATTCTACCTCTTTTGTAACATTTTTAATGAAACAATATAGAAAAGATTACATTAACTCGTAAAGAACTATATGATTTAGTGTGGACTGAGTCACTCTCAAGACTTGCTAAAAAGTATAAGATTTCCGATAACGGACTCCGTAAGATCTGCAAACGGATGAATATTCCTATCCCTGCCATGGGGCATTGGCAAAAAATCCAATATGGTAAACGAGTAATAGTCACCAAACTGCCAACCAAGTATGAAGGGAAGGATGAAATTATCCTTCACGAAAAGGGAACAGATGACATTGACGTTGATTCACCACTTGTTCATCTACGCATATTGACTCGATCCATTGAAGAAAAAAAGGACTTACCATTAATCGTCCCGGACAGAATGTCCTCAAAGCCCGATAAACTAATCAAAAGCACTAATGATTATTATGACGCTGTAAAGAAGTATTATAGAAGCCACAATGGAAGCCATCCAGACAGAATCAATGTACTGAATATTGAAGTTAATGAAGAAAACAGACCGCGTGCATCAAGAATCCTTGATACTATAATCAAGGTACTCAGGTCAAGGAACCATGACGTAATAGCAGATCATTTTACTACTTATGCGAAGATTGGTGAAGAACATGTGAAATTCAGGCTAAGAGATCATAAAACCATCCTTTTTTCTTTTCCATTTAGTTTAGTCTTAACTATTAAAGGTGTTAATACTTATTGCCGCAATAATTAGTAGAGTAAATAGTTTTTTAAAAGCATTCTATCTTTTAATGATTTTAAATATTTTAATCTCCTGATTGCCTTTTATTACTTTCAGAAGATACATTGCGTAGTAAAAACTCTCCAACGATATTTCAGTCTCTTCACTCTCGATCTTTCTATCCAGAAGAAGTATTCCGTTCAGATTATAAAGTCGAAACCTGAGATTATCATGATCGAATGGTTTGATGGTAAGGGTAATTAAGTCTCTGGTTGGGTTAGGGTATACTTTGTATTCAAGTGTGATCCCCTCAGTATTTTCTACTGCTGTTACAACCGATATTTCATAAGGTTGCTGAACACCCTCGGCAACCGTACCATTTGTTCCATAGGTATGGTAAGTCACCTGTCCTATTGTATAACTCACCGAGCCTCCGCTACCTGTAACGTTGCCACCTGCAGCTGGGATAACTGATTGCCCCCGGACTATTGTCAGAGATAAACAACCTGCTAAAAAAAAGAGGATAGATTTCCTAATTTGAGCCATGATGATAGGATTAAAAGATTTTTAGATCAGATTATTATGTTAAAGTTACGAAAGGTAATGGCTAAAGGCAAATAAAATTCTTCTAGGAGTTGACAATGATAGATTATTAAGAGAGTAACAGACCTTTTATTGATACTCGCTAACTAATCTTTTAAACAACGAACAGAATATCCATAATTCTTGTAGTTAGCTAACCCATCTAAAAATTCGATTTCAGCATGGGACATCGTACGGATCCATGCAATCAAATAATTGATATCGGTAGAAGACCACCAGTAGCCCCCAAGCCCAATAGCTTTAAATCCATCATCCTCCCGCCTGCCACCTGGAAGGGCTGTAAAGTTGGTTTCGTTGGTTGCTCCTACATTGGGACTTACCCAATGCGTCGTACCGGTTTCTTTAAGTTTACCTCCAGCAATATTTTCACCCCCCAGATATGTTGCAAGGATTGTCCAATCTGCATCTGTGGGTACGTGCCAGCCGATAGGGCATAAATAATGTGTATTTACTGCGTACCAGTTATATAATGCACCATAGGTGTCTTTATTGGCTGCTTCATTAT
>JADDYF010000208.1 GCA_015712185.1 Bacteroidales bacterium | reverse complement strand
TGACCAGGCCGAATGCAGAGGCAATATCAAAGTTTGCAAATGTGGTCAAAGTATATCCGTATTTTGATGTACCAGGTGTATATGCACCGTTGATATTCCCTTATAATCCTGTCCTCAGGTGGAATCATGATAACTTTGGCCCTCTGTGGATACCCTCAAAAGGATCTACAGTCAGCATTGATACCTCAAACCTGGGTCTTTATGAAAGGATAATTGATGTATATGAAGCAAACGACCTGAGGGTTGAAGGAAGCACCATATATATCAATAATAAGCCTGAAACCACCTATACGTTCAGGATGGATTATTACTGGATGATGGGAGATAACCGCCATAATTCTGCCGATTCGAGATTCTGGGGTTTTGTGCCGGAGGACCATATTGTCGGCAAACCAAAATTCATCTGGCTCTCCATAAACAAGGAAGGAAAAGGCCTGAGTAAGATAAGACTCAAGAGGATGTTCATGAAGGTAAAATAAAAAACAACGTATAGTAATATGTATTAGTATACGTTTTACTATACGTAGTTATCACATACGATCCTGATCAGGATCTACTTTACCTTTTCGACTATCGCCTTAAAAGCTTCGGGGTGATTCATTGCAAGGTCTGCAAGTGTTTTCCTGTTGAGAGTAATACCCTTTTTATCAAGCTTGCCAATGAACTCGGAATAGCTCATATCATACTGTCTTACACCTGCATTGATTCGTTGGATCCACAAAGCCCTGAACTGGCCTTTCTTCTTTCTTCTGTCGCGGTAGGCATAACCAAGTCCCTTATCGAGGGTATTCTTCGCTACCGTGAATACATTCTTCCGCGAAAGGAAGTTTCCCTTTGTCTGCCTGAGGACCTTCTTTTTCCTGGCCCTTGCGGCAACTGTATTTACTGATCGTGGCATAACTCATTTATTTGAATGTCAGCGTTCCCGCTCTGCGGGACTCTTTCATGCTGAACAATCGGTTAAAACTATTTTGACTAAAAATTGTTACTTGAATCACTTGCTGGCAAGCAGCAGCTTGACGTTTTTCATGTCAGCCTTGTCAACCAGACCGAAATAAGTAAGATTCCTCTTGCGTTTAGTTGATTTTTTGGTCAGAATATGGCTTTTAAATGCGTGTTTACGCTTTATTTTCCCTGTACCGGTGAGCGAGAATCTTTTCTTTGCACCCGGATTCGTTTTCATTTTCGGCATTTCGGTTTTATCTGATATTATAATTATTATTATTACTTCTTCTTTTTCGGGGAGAGTGACAGAATCATCCTTTTTCCTTCAAGTCTTGGAAGCTGGTCTACTTTCCCGTATTCCTCCAGGTCGTTGGCAAAGCGAAGCAAAAGTACTTCACCCTGCTCCTTAAATAAAATCGATCTTCCTTTAAAGAAGACATATGCTCTCACTTTCGCACCATCCTCGAGGAATTTAATGGCATGTTTGAGCTTGAAATTATAGTCGTGATCATCAGTATTTGGTCCAAACCTTATTTCCTTTACAACAATTTTTGTGGCCTTTGCCTTGATCTCCTTCTGTTTCTTTTTCTGCTGGTAAAGAAATTTCTGATAATCAATTATCTTACAAACGGGCGGATCCGCGTTCGGGGAAATTTCGACAAGATCGAGCTCCATTTTGTCTGCCAGTCTGAGGGCATCCTGGATACTCATGACTTCTGCTTTTATTTCATCACCAACAACCCTGACCATCCTTGCAGTGATCCTGTTGTTAATTTTGTGAGCCGGCTGGATAATCCTGCCGGGGCTTCGTCTGACTGGTCCGGTTATAACTTATTCCTCCTTATTTTTGTTAATACTAAAGCTGACTATGTGTAAATTCCTAAAGTGCTGTTTCTTTCTTTATTTCCGCTTTTATGAAATTCGCAAAATCCTCAACTGTCATGCTACCCCTGTCGCCTTCACCCTGTTTCCTGACGGCAACTGTTCCCGACACTGCCTCTTTTTCACCGATTATCAAAAGATAGGGTATCCTCCTTAATTCATTATCTCTGATCTTCTTACCTATCTTTTCACTCCTGTCGTCAATCAAGGTGCAAATATCGGAATTATTTAGGATTTCCAAAACTTTTAAGGCATAATCATTGAATTTTTCGCTTATCGGCAGGATGACCGCTTTTTCCGGAGCGAGCCAGAGCGGGAACTTACCGGCACTGTTTTCAATAAGCACTGCTACAAACCGTTCCAGTGATCCGAATATGGTCCGGTGGATCATTACAGGCCGGTGCTTTTGGTTATCACTGCCATTGTATGTCAGATCGAACCTCTCGGGCAGGTTGTAGTCGACCTGAATGGTCCCAAGCTGCCACTTCCTGCCTATTGCATCTTTGACCATGAAGTCAAGCTTGGGTCCGTAAAATGCAGCTTCCCCTGGTACCACTGTAGTTTCAAGATTCTTTTCACCGGCAGCTACAATGATATCGCGCTCAGCTTTTTCCCAGTTCTCGTCAGTTCCGATATATTTTTCCTTGTTGTCAGGATCCCTCAGCGAGATCTGGGCGGTATAGTCGTTAAAATTAAGTATCCTGAGAATATAGAGTATCAGGTCGATAATGCTCTTGAATTCCTCTCTTAACTGATCAGGCCGGCAAAAATGATGCGCATCATCCTGGGTAAAGCTTCTTACTCTTGTAAGCCCGTGCAGCTCTCCGCTCTGTTCATATCTGTAAACTGTCCCGAACTCGGCCATCCTGAGTGGTAGTTCCTTATAAGAATGAGGTGTGGAATTATAGATCTCGCAATGATGCGGGCAGTTCATGGGCTTAAGCATGAATTGCTCTCCCTCCTGCGGTGTCGACATCGGCCGGAAAGAACTGGTTCCGTATTTTTCGAAATGACCCGACAATTTGTAAAGGTTAACATTGCCTATATGCGGTGTGGTCACAATCTTATATCCTCTTTTCCTGAGGACCGAGGTAAGGTAGTCAATCAGGTTCTGCCTGATATCCGCACCTCTCGGAAGCCAGAGCGGCAGACCCATCCCTACCTTTTGGGAGAAAGTGAACAGCTCGAGCTCCTTACCTATCCTGCGGTGATCTCTTTTCCTTGCTTCCTCAAGAAGAACAAGGTATTCATCGAGCATTTTCTGCTTGGGATACGTGATACCATAGATCCTTGTGAGCATCTTCTTGTTCTCATTCCCTCTCCAGTAAGCACCTGCAACACTGGTCAGCTTAATGGCTTTTATGGGTTCTGTAGTGGGCAGATGAGGCCCCCTGCATAGGTCCGTGAAATTACCCTGTGTATATAATGATATTGTGCCATCTTCAAGTTCGCTGATGAGTTCGGTTTTGTAATCATCACCTTTCTTTGTGAAGTAGTCCATTGCTTCCTTCTTGCTGACCTCTTTTCTCTTGTAAACCAGCTTTTTTGCGGCCAGCTCCTTCATTTTGTTTTCGACTGCTGCCAGATCAGCCTCTGTGATTGTTTTACCGTCGCCTGGATCTACATCATAGTAAAATCCGTTTTCAATTGCCGGACCGATACCGAATTTAATACCCGGGTACAGCGATTCCAGGGCTTCTGCCATCAGATGGGCTGATGAATGCCAGAAAGCGTGCCTGGCAGCCTCATCTTCCCATTTATGAAGCCTTATAGTTGCATCTCCATTTATTGGCCTTGTCAGATCCCAAACCTCACCATTGACAGTAGCTGCATAAACCTCCTTTGCCAGCTGCGGACTTATCTGTTCGGCAATCTCAAGACTGCTTATACCTTTGTTATATTCCTTCAGCGATCCGTCCGGAAAAGTTATCCTAATCATCATCAAGCCTGTTTTTATCGGAGTGCAAAGATAACTATTATTTTCAGATTACTGGATTTTACATGCTGATTCAGAGGGCAAAATGGACGCTATGAAAATAGTGGCACGTATTTTGAATTTATTTAAGTGAACATTAATACTTAAGGCAATGAAAAAGGTTATATATCTCTCACTGGTTCTGTCTCTCCTTCTGTTTTCATGCGAATCGATCCCTGAGGCATTGTTTTTTACTGATACAGTAAATCCGGAAGTAGGACAGGAAGTCTTTTTCACCAACGAGTCGGAGAATGCAGTGGAGTTTGAATGGGATTTTGGTGATGGGTTTATTTCCAGCGATGTCCATCCAGGTCATGTTTATACAGGTACCGGTACTTTTGAAGTGGTCCTTACTGTATTTTCATCCACCGGCATGTCGGACAAAGCATCCCTGACAATTGAAGTAATGATACCTACACTTCTTGAAATAGAAGTACTTGAATACTATGATGAATATATAGTGCCAAATGCAAGTGTAAGGCTGTATCCTACTCTAACAGACTGGGATAATGAAACCAACATGGAATCGGAAGGATATACAAATGCCGGCGGGAAGGTGGTCTTTTCACATCTTGGTCCCTATGTCTACTATGTTGATGCGTGGGAAGAAAACCATGACAATTATGCTTTAAGGAATGAAGACGTTGGATTTATCCGGACATCAGAGATAATTCCGAATGAGATCAACAGGTTTATTGCTTATGTTGATATAGTGGATCACGGAAAGGGATTGGCAAGACAATCGAGGAAAATAATACTCAAAAGCCTTGAAAGAAAAGCTGCCGATAAGAATCAGGCGAAGGCTGATGAAGGGACACAGAACTGGCAGGAGCTTTATAACCAGAGCATTAAAGTGAAGTAAATATTCAGGCTGAACAGATCTTAACGGGCTGGCATTATGCGGAAATGAGCATCAGCCCGTTTTTATTTTTCCGACTGGGAGGTAAACCACGATTCTATGAATTCCTTACTGTCGTGCTGAAATTCGCTGAGGCGGTAGTATATCCTGCTGTCCGATGACTCGATCTGGTAATCCCAATAACCTGATGCCATGCCGGGCGCATAATAAACTCTCCTTATATACAGACGATCTCCGTTGTTGAACTCACATTTCTGGCTGTAAGCCGCTATCTTCCCGTAAGTGCTGTCCATAGTGGTTTTTATCCATATGAGGTACGGATCGCCAAACTTCTCGGGCAGATATGGCCTGTATTCGACAAAATTACCGACATATTTCCTGGTCAGGATCAACTCGTCCTCCTGCAGGGAAGGCGGTCTCGTTAGTGTAGCACACGCTGTAAGAACCACCAGACAAAAGAAAACCAGCTTTTTCATCTTGTTCAGTTTTTGTAGGGACAGATAGCTATAACCTTTAACGTTAGGAAATGATGAAATGTTTTATGGAATAGGCTTTAAATGTGCAAGATATATATTTTTCCCGAGAAAAGCAAGAATGGCAGTTAACCGCGGACCCTTACATTGGAATCCTGTAAGACTTCAGAACAGTTTAATTTATTGCCAGTACCGGGCTATTTTCCGGGAAAAGCGACCGTCCCGTCATACCTGCTGTACCCTTTATCTGACCGTACCGACATCTGCGGATTGCGGTTCCCTCTCATTATGGCACATCCCAGTTCACCGTATTTATTGATCGCTACGAATTTCTCGCTTGGGTAATAGCCGGGATTTACCTTTTTATACCGGTCAACGATCATTTGCAGGGCATCCTGGCAGGCCTGCTGGGGTGTGCGTCCGTCTTTCATCCTGAGCACCATGTAATATGATGCACACGATTTTATGACATCCTCGCCACGCCCGGTTGCACCTGCAGCGCCAACCTCATTGTCAACGTACAGACCTGCCCCTATTATGGGCGAGTCGCCAACCCTGCCGTTAAGCTTGAAACTCAGTCCGCTGGTTGTTGTGCAGCCGGCAATGTCCCCGTTATTGTCAATTGCTAACACATTTGTCGTACCATAATGGTGTTCAATATCCGGGAAGTCGTGCCGGTATGACTCATTCTTTGAAAGATTCTGCAAATGCTCAGGTGATCCCCAGTCATCCGATGAGCTCATTTCTTCCTTCCAACGTAGCCATATTTTACGTGCCTTTTCTGTAAGGAGGTTTTCTTCAGGAAATCCCCATGCTTTTGCAAATTCAAGGGCGCCGGCACCCACCAGCAACACATGGTCGGTCCTCTGCATCACAAGTCTGGCAACTGATGCGGGTGTTTTGATGTTCTCGAGGCAGGCAACAGCCCCTGCCGAGTAGGTTTTACCGTCCATAAACGAGGCATCGAGCTGTACCACGCCGCGTTCGTTGGGCAAACCCCCGTAACCGACGCTTGTATCTTCAGGATCCAGCTCAATGATATTCGCGGCTTTTTCCACCGCATCAACGGCCGAACCTCCGGTCCTGAGAATTTCCCAACCGGTCTCCATGGCTTTCTGCCCTGTTTCGTTGGTATGGCTGGTAATGATAACGGGTTTGATTCCCGGTTTAGCTTTATCCTGAAAAGCAAAACCTGACAAAAGGGGAACAGCAAGGGCACTTGCACCTGCACCTGTAGTTTTAATAAGAAAATTGCGACGGGAAATAAAATTTTTCATAGTGGTATAAATTTTTCTTAATTATTTTATTTGGATCCTGCGTGTTCAGATTATCACAGTCCGGCCTGTTCTTCAAGCCAGCCGGGCCTGTTTGTTGTTATTCCTTTAACACCGAGAGCTACAAGCCGTTTTGCTTCGACCGGGTCGTCAACAGTCCATGCATAAACATCAAGACCGGCTTTTCCGGCTTTCTGTATAACATTTTCATTAATTATGGCATAGCCAAGACTTACACCATCCAGTTTTGCTTCCGGAACTTTATCGAAATTCTTTTGGAGCAGTTCTGCATTGCTGCACAGCCAGTAACAGGGATTACCCGGAAATGCCTTTTTTGTATCTGCAATTGTCTGAAAATCAAAACAGATAAAGGTGAAATTTCTGTTATTACTGTTTTTCCTGATAACCTTCTGGAGATAGGGCAGAATTTCACTTTTACATTTGATCTCAACAACCAGTTCTTTTCCCGGAGGTACTGTGCGGATGATTTCTTTCAGGAAGGGGATCTTTTCACCCTTATACATTTCATCCTTGAATGTGCCGACATCCAGTTTCCGGAGGATTCTGGATTCAGTATCAGCAATCCTGTAGTCGCGGCCTGATGTTCTTTTTGTAGTTGCATCATGGCTGCATATTATTTTATTATCCTTTGACAGATAAATATCAACCTCCACTGCATCGGCGCCTTTCTCCCAGGCCAGGTTTGCCGATGCGACTGTATTCTCGGGAGCCAGCCATGATGCGCCCCTGTGAGCAATGATCTCAACCTGTGAACGGGCAGTGATTTCTGATATCAACATGATGAATATTATTATGATTCGTTTCATTTGGTTATGTCTGTTAATTGGAAAGTACTTTATCAAGTTCTTCTTTAATTATACTCGTCCATACTTTATATCCTTCCCTGTTAAGATGCAGCTTATCCGAGATGAAAAGCTCATCCCGGGGTTCACCTTTTTCATTCAGGAATGCAAAATCGGTACGGATAAAGTAAGTATTCCGGCGGTTCAGGCAGGTCCTGCTGATCAGATCATTTGCTTTGCTGATCTCAGGCCATGCCTTCCATCGTGATGAGGTCGGAGTAATAGCTATCCAGAATACTGGGACATCAGGGTGGCTTTCCCTGATTGTTCTTAAAACATTCAGAAACAGCCTTTTTACTTCTTCCGGACTTTTATCCTGGTTGCCTCCTGTAATGTCGTTTGCGATGAAGATTACAACAGCCTTGCAGAGGTGAGGTGAGAAGATCCTTTCTGCATAAACTGCAATATCGCTAAGTTTGGCTCCTCCGTACCCGCGCCGTATTACGTGGTATGGTGCCATATCTTCCGCAAGAGTTGACCAGAGCCGTATGCTTGAGCTTCCGGCGAAGATTATCGCATCGTCCGGATAATTTTCTTTGCTGTCGAGCTCCTCAAATTTTTCAATCTCCTTATCCCACGCCCTGACCTCAGGAAGTTCCCGGTACTCTCTAAGCGGAGAACATGAAAGGATCAGTATGAAGATAAGTGAAAGAAAATAGCGTGACATATCAGGCTGTGTTAAGATTTTGAAAATAAAGGCAGGATTAAATTAATAAATTACGGAAATATTAAATCTGTTTGCATCTGTTTTTTACCAAAAAAAAGTTACGTTTGCAGGAATTCAAATCGAAACCTGTCTCTCTTATACAACATTCTATGCCGAAAAAACTGCTGTTCATCACAAAACCACTTAACCAGTTACTCAGCGAATCAAAAGACTCAGGTGGTTTAAAAAGATCTTTGACTGCGCTCAATCTTACAACCTTAGGTATCGGTGCCATTATCGGAGCAGGAATTTTTGTGCTTTCAGGTCAGGCTGCAGCACAATATGCCGGCCCGGCTATTGTCCTGTCATTCATAATATCGGGCTTTGCATGCGGTTTTGCCGGATTATGCTATGCAGAATTCGCTTCAATGATCCCGATAGCAGGAAGTGCGTATACATATTCGTACGCCACTCTTGGAGAGTTTCTTGCCTGGATCATCGGATGGGACTTGATTCTTGAATATCTCTTCGCTGCTTCGACTGTTTCTGTTGGGTGGTCGGGTTATGTTGTGAGCTTCCTCCGGGATTTTAATATTAATATACCGGTACAGTTTACAGGCGCCACGGGGACTACCCTTGTGAACGTCCCGGATATGGGATGGATGTCTCTGACAAAAACCTATGCCGAGACACTTGTCGCTTCAGGAGTCAATGTTGATTCCCTGCAACATGTAACCTGTATCCTGAATCTTCCTGCTATGTTTATTGTAGCTCTTTTATCGACGTTGCTGGTGATAGGGATAAAGGAATCTGCCAACTTCAATAATATAATGGTTATAACCAAGGTATCCGTGATCATACTTTTTATCGTATTAGGATTTATGTTTGTCAAGGCAGCCAACTGGCATCCCTTTATACCGCCAAACAAGGTGGAATCAACTCCCATCTCAGAATACGGATCGTTCTGGGCCTGGCTGAAAGCCTTTGGTCAGGAATTTGGCAATTACGGGATCAGCGGCGTCTTGCGGGGGGCAGGGGTGATATTCTTTGCCTACATCGGATTTGATGCTGTCTCAACTGCTGCACAGGAAGCCAAAAATCCACAGAAGGACATGCCGATTGGGATTTTAGGTTCTCTGGGTATTTCCACAGTCCTTTATATACTTGTGGCAGTCGTTCTAACAGGTATTGTCAGTTATACAACATTAAATGTTGCTGATCCTGTTGCTGTTGGTGTAAATGCAATGGGCGAGGGTATGTTCTGGCTGAGGCCTATAGTTAAGGTTGCTGCAATTGCCGGGCTAAGCTCTGTTATACTTGTTATGCTTCTTGGCCAGCCAAGGATCTTTTTTACAATGTCCAAAGATGGTCTCCTCCCGCCGGTATTCTCAAAAGTTCACCCAAAGTTTAAAACTCCGTATATAAGCACAATAGTTACCGGAATAGTAGCCATGATTATTGCAGGAATACTTCCTATCAGCATCCTCGGAGAACTCGTTTCGATAGGAACATTGCTGGCATTCATCATTGTATGTATAAGTATCATTGTCCTGAGAAAAGCAAGACCTGACATAGAGAGGCCATTCAGAACCCCCTGGGTCCCGCTGGTTCCGATTCTCGGTGTACTGATATGCTTTGCACAAATGGCTGCATTACCGCTTGACACCTGGCTCAGGCTTATTATCTGGATGGCAATAGGATTCTGTATTTACTTCTTCTACGGGATCAGGCACAGCAAGATAAGGCAGGAAAGGAATAAATAGGAGGTGCCAAGGTGGAAAGGTTTGTAGTACGCAACCCATAACTTTATAACTCGTCCGAAAATACAACCCGCGGAAGATCTCTAAGGTTATATCTCGATGCCATAGCTTCACCATATGCACCCGCTGATCTTATCGCAATCAGATCACCACGCTTTGTTTCAGGGAGTTCGATATACCTGGCAAAGGTATCGGACGATTCACAAACAGGGCCAACAACGTCGTAACGGTTTAATTCCCCGGTGGATGTGAGATTCTGAATTTTATGATGTGCCTGGTAAAGTGCCGGACGGATAAGGTCGGTCATTCCTGCATCGAGTATTGCAAACCTGGTGTTGCTGCCATTCTTGATGTAAAGTACCCGCGAAATCAGCGAGCCGCACTGTCCAACCACCGATCTGCCTGGTTCAACATGCAATTCCTGGCCCGGCCTGAGGTCAACGAATTTCTTCAGAAGGGAGAAGTACTCACCGAACTTCGGAAAATTTTCAGGATTTTCATAATCGATCGCAAGCCCTCCGCCCACATTAATGACCTTAAGCCCGGCATTCCTCGAGGCAAACCATTCCTGAAGCTCATTTATGCGTGTACACAGGCTCTTAAAAACAGACAACCTGGTGATCTGGGAACCTACATGAAAATGAATTCCAATCAGGATGAGATTTTTCAGATCGGGCAGCCTGTTAAGTACCTCGTCAATATCCCAGGTATTTATGCCAAACTTGCTCTCAGCCACCCCGGTCGTAATATATTTATGTGTATGGGCTTCTATCAGCGGATTGATCCTGAGTGCAATCCTGACCCTCTTGTTCTGTAATCCTGCGAAATGATTTATCACTTCCATCTCAGGGATAGACTCACAGTTGAAACAGAAGATGTCTGATTCGACAGCTGATCTTATCTCGTGATCTGACTTTCCTACTCCCGCAAAGACGATCTCAGACGGATTGAAACCGGACCTGATCGCTGCTTCAATCTCATTCCAGCTTACGCAATCTGCTCCGAATCCGCTGGAAGATATCATTCCGAGTATCCTGGGATTCGGATTTGCTTTCAGGGCATAGTGTATTTTGAATCCTGTCTTGACCGACTCTTTTTTCAGTACCTCGAGAGTGCTTTTGAGGACATCGAGGTCGTAAAAATAAAACGGCGTGGGAAGAACACCGAATTTTTCAATATAGTCCCTTGTTATCATGGCTCTGTTCTATTCAAAGAGGTGTTTACTGAGAAGTTGCAATGCCCTGGTCTTATTGCAAGTGTCGATGAGAAGCGACAGGCTGTTAGGGCTTCCTCCATAGGAGATCATCTTGAGCGGAATCGTATTCAGTGCTTCAAATATTTCGGGTGCGGAACCGGTACGTTCAGTCCTGAAATCACCCACAATGCATATGATAGTTTGTTCGCGTTCAATGTCAACTGCTCCCAGTTCCCTCAGGTCGGTCACTATCTGGTCGAGGTACTGGGAGTTATCAATAGTCAGTGATACACCCACCTCCGAGGTGGTTACCATATCGATAGGTGTTTTGTAAGCCTCAAATATTTCAAAGACCTTGCGCAGGAAACCGTAAGCCATCAGCATCCTGGCCGACCTTATCCTGATGGCTGATATTCCGTCCTTTGCTGCCACTGCCTTATAATCAAGCAGCACACTGTTTGAAGTAATAAGTGTTCCCTCATCCTCGGGCTCCATTGTGTTTTTCAGACGCACAGGTATATTATTGACCCTTGCCGGATTTACGCTTGACGGATGGAGTATCTTTGCTCCGAAATATGCGAGTTCTGCAGCTTCGTCGAATGATAATTCCCTTATGACCTTTGTGTTTTCGACGTAACGGGGATCATTGTTATGAAATCCGCTGATATCGGTCCATATCTGTATCTCTTTCACCTTGAGCACAGCACCTATTATTGAAGCTGAGTAGTCGCTCCCTCCGCGTTTCAGGTTGTCGATCTCACCGTAGGCGTTCCTGCAGATGAATCCCTGCGTTATAATGATACTCTTTGAGTCGGCTTTTCTTAGTTCCCTCCTGATATTCTCCTCGATATAATAATAATCGGGCTCGCTGTCCTTGTCGATACGCATGTAATTCAGAGCCGGCATCAGAACCGACTTGATTCCTCTTTCCTGAAGCAGATGATGGAACAATGAAGTTGAGAGCAGTTCACCTTCCGCATGGACAGCCTTCTCCTGGATCCTGGTAAAAGACCTGAGTGTAAGATTATTAATATAACCAAAATGAGAGTTTATGAACTCATGCCCCGTCATCTTAAAAGCATCGGTATCATAAAGTCCGTCAACTACCCTGTGATATTTCTCCCTGAGCGCCTCTATTTTGTCAGAAGCTTCGTTAATGTTACCGCTGTAGATCAGGTCTGTTATCTCAATGAGACTGTTTGTCGTTCCCGACATTGCTGATAGTACCACCACCTTCCTGTCAGCATCGGTGATCAGCGGAATAAGTGCTTTCATTCTTTCAGGACTGCCTACCGAGGTCCCTCCGAATTTCATGACTTTTACAATATTCATCTTTTGTCTTTGTTAATAAAAAAACCTGCACTTCAGGCAGGTCTGTCATGTCACAGGAATCAGAAATTTTCAGACACTGATACAGCAGACCCGGTATACGGTTGCACTATCAGATATTCGGTTTTTTTTATCCTTTTAAACATCCTGTTATGATCAGTGTGCAAAAATATACTTTTCTGCAATACGTGATCAATTGTTAATATTTTTTTTGTTATTTTTGTGCCCGCCCGAATAGCCGCCCAGATGGCGAAATTGGTAGACGCGCTAGTTTCAGGGACTAGTGTCAGCGATGATGTGCAGGTTCGAGTCCTGTTCTGGGCACAGGTGAATAGCTTGAAGCTCGTAGTTCATAGCATAGTATGATTTGCTTTACCATGAACCGCGAGCCATCAGCTATGAGCCGCAATCCGCCCAGATGGTGAAATTGGTAGACACGCCAGCTTGAGGGGCTGGTGCCGGTTACGGTGTGCAAGTTCGAGTCTTGTTCTGGGCACATCTGCCTGACCGCAAAAAATGCTGCAAGTCCTGATGATCCGCCTCAGGCGGATATCAGGATGCTGACCGCAAGCGTCAGCATTCGAGTCTTGTTCTGGGCACAATCTTTTTAGTAGAGGTAACATCCCGTCACCGCTTAAGAGCCATGCCTCAGCAGGTAAATCATGAGCCTGGCAGGTTGCCTGACACCAGTCATCAGCCAATTATTTCCTGATAGCGTCGTAAATCGCCTGTAAAATATCCGACCTGATATTTAGCGTTGAAAGCAGATTATTATTCCTGGTCGGGTATACCCTGTTGCTGAAAAAGACATATGTGATCTCATTGACAGGATCCATCCATACCATAGTCCCGGTATATCCTGTATGACCAAAGCTTTCAGGCGACACACCGGATGCCGGATAAGCATCCCTCTCAGGAATGGCTGAATTATTTAGCAGCGGTTTGTCGAATCCCAGACCCCTGCGGTTATTGTTTCCGGGGAACTGAACTCTTGTATATTCCTTCAGGACCTCCTCGCTTATCAGCTGTTCTCCTCCATAATTTCCCATGCGACGATACAACTCCATAAGCTTCATCAGGTCATTTGCAGTGGCAAAGAGCCCGGCATGACCCGATATTCCTCCGAGCATCGCTGCTCCTTCATCATGCACAGTGCCGTGCAGCTGCTGCTGACGAAACAGTGAATCATATTCAGTGGGAACTATCCTGCTCAGAGGATACCGTAGCATCGGGTTGAATCCGATATCGTATGCACCGATCTTGTGGTAAATATTCTTTGTGACATATTCATACCATTTCTCACCGGTGACAGTTGAAATAATTTCAGGAGATATTATAAAGGTGAGATCAGAATAAACATATTTCTTTTCACCCAGAGGACTTCGTTTTATCTCCTTAAAGATCTTTTCTCTGTAGTTTCTGTTTATATAAAGATCATTTGCTACTTTCAGAGAAAACCTTTCAGAATTCTCATGCCGGAAAATGCTCCTTTTCAAAGCAGTGTCGTTTCTAACAGTCTTTCTCCAGAACGGTATCCACGATGTTAATCCGGCCTGGTGAGCCAGGAGGTCCCTCATTTGCAGATCTCCCTTGTCCGAATTCTTAAAATAGGGAAGATAGTCCCCCAGTCTCTTATCAGGTGAGAATTTCCCTTCAGTGTTGAGCAAAAGCAATCCTGCGAGTGTTGAGGATACTTTTGTCACCGATGCAAGATCGAACAGGTCGTCTTCCTGTAAACTGACCCGGTTATCGTAAGTATGATAACCATATGTCTTCTGAAATACGACGATTCCTTTTCTGGCTATCATTACTTCGCAACCAGGGAATGCCTTTGAGGTCAATCCGATATTGACAACTGAATCAATTCGTCTCTCAAGAAGCTCAGAATATAAGCCTGCGGATTCCGGGAATCCGAACTGAAGCCTGAGATTGCCGGGTGTCTCAATTCCAAAGTTACATGGCCAGGTTTCATTTATCGTTACCGGAAGCGATCCCCGGGCGCCTATTCCTCCGAAGATAAGCTGGGCTGAAAGGTCTTCAGTGAACTGGTTCTCCTGGTAGGCGAGAATGAGCCCTTCGCTCTCACTCAGGGAGCTTATCCTGTCAATGGCATAAGGATTGCCAAACCATGTAATAACGCATTTTGTACTCTCAACGAGCTTTCCGATAAACGAGGATAGTTGGGATGTAATTCCAAAATCCGTTTGTGGTCGCTGATCTGTCCCATATACTCCTGCAAGAACAATATTATATCCTGCAAGTTTTTTCAGCAATTCATCAGCAGATTTAGTGTCAGAAGGATCTATAAAGAATTTATCAGCAGGAAAATACTTTGAGATTCTTGTCTGGAAATGTGTCAGGTTGTGGTTGTTTATGGCAAGGGTGGCAATCCTGATTGTATCCAGCCCTTTAACAGGAATAATGTCATTTTCATTTCTCAGGACCGTGAGGGCATTCGCATAAAGCTCTCTTATGAGTGCATGAATTGAATGGGACGACAGATCGTTTTCAAGGTTCTTTACATCTGTTTCAATCCTCTCATTCAGTCCTGCCCAGTATTTTGCTGCAAGGACCCTGCGGCATTTTTCATCAATACCGGTTATCGATATCTCACCTTTTTTTATCCCTGCAATAATTGTCCTGATAGTAAGTTCCGGATCAGTTACATATTCCAGAACGTCCATGCCGGCTTTAAGAGCCTGCACCTCGGCTTCACCACTGACTGTGTAGCTGGTCACTCCCTTCATATTCATTGCATCGGACAAAACCAGTCCGGCGAAGGATAGCTCGTTCCTCAGCAGCCGTGTGAGTACAGGATAGGATACAGTGGCCGGGATGCCGGATGCGGAATCTATTAACGGCAGACTCAGATGACCTGGCATTATTCCTGACACTCCTGCATCAATCAGCCGTCTGAACGGAACCAGCTCGACTGTATCAAGCCTTGCCCTGGCATGCCGGATCACCGGAAGATCGAAATGTGAATCTACTTCGGTATCGCCATGTCCCGGGAAATGTTTTGCCACGGAAATAATGCCGTTATCCTGTAATCCTTTCATGTACATCAGTGCTTTTCCGGCTGCGTTTTCAGGATCCTCACCGAACGACCTGAAATTTATTACGGGGTTTTCAGGATTGTTGTCGAGATCCGCAACTGGTGCGAGGTTTATGTTTACACCGGCTCTTTTGAACTGTCCTGCCACGGCAGCGCCCATACTGTATATCAGTGAATCGTTCCTTACGGCTCCCATTGTGAGCTGGTATGGAAATTTCACTACCTTTTCGAGTCTCATACCAAGGCCCCATTCTCCGTCGGTGACCACCATTAACGGCACCTTTGAGATCTTTTGCAGATAGTTGATCATCTCCGCCTGCCTGTCAGCCTTACCGCTGAAAAAGATAATACCACCGATACCTGTGCTGGTGACCTGGTTGCTAAGCCACACCTCGTGTTCCAGATCGTTGTTGGCAAAAGCTGCCACCCAGATGAGCTGAGCTACCTTTTCTTCGGTTGAGAGACTGGTAAATACCGAATCCACCCAGGGATGGTTAATGTATTTTAAAAACGGCGGATCGGTTTTCTGTGCACTGGCAACAGCAAAAAGGGAAATGAATAGTGCCGCAACAGACGGAAATATTATTCCTGATCGCATAATCTGAATAGAGTTATTAATTAATGTTTACTAAAGCACTTTCAAAAATAAGACTTTTTTCCAGCTGGTCGCTCAGATTTATCAGGATGTAATTCATTACCCTCGTTGATCCGCCCCGGACAGCGAAAGAAACCTTTATTCAGTGATGATGATCTTAACGGTACTTATTGTTTTTCCTGCTCTTAAAACACAAAAATAAATCCCCGGTCCGAACGAAGCTGTATTGAGTTCCAGGGTATGAAATCCGGCTTCTTTAATACCGTCAGCAAGCACGGTTACAGTCCTTCCGTTCAGGTCGAATATTTTTACCGATATATCGGCTCTTTCAGGAATTGTGAACTGAATCTCCGCAATACCCTTGACAGGATTCGGAAAAATCTTCACTATATTTATCTTATCCGGAGGTGCAGAAGAAAATACATTACTGATGATACTCCATACATCCTTATAGCCTCCTTCATAGCTTAAAGCCCATATTCCTGTTCCTCCAAGGTTCAATGAATTAACCAGGTTATACTTCAACGTGAGACTCTGAGAATCTTCGAACCATAGCTGACGCCATGCCGAGGAGGCCGGATAGCTTATCCAGGGGACCTTTGTCGCCTGGTCGAAAATCTTACCATGATCGCCGGCAATATCCTGAGCTGCCGAATAAGTCCTCGAAGTTGATGTACCTGTAGTCTTCGACTTTCTGGCGTCACTGACTACGGGCCAGTCGAGGCCATACCAGGGAACGCCAAGAAATAACTTTTCCGGGACGACACCGGAATTCAGGTATGTGTTAACTGAATTTGTTACGTTGTAGGTTTCCCCGCTTAACGGAGCTACGGGACCTGCTGTGGATGAGCTGCTCCAGTAATAATTATACCCCATAACTATCAGGTAGTCACATAGCTCCGACAATGCTTTCAGGTTGAATGCGTTGCTCCAGTCGACAGCCGGCGTGGCCATTGAGATCTCCGCCGCAGGTATCTGGCTTTTTATGGCAGTAACAGCATTGGCAATGAAGTTCACGAGATTAGACCTCTGTGAGAAGCTGACAGATTCAAAGTCGAAGTTCACTCCGTCTCCGTTACGCGATTTAAGCAAAAAGATCAGGGTATTGATAAGGTTCCTCTGCCTTGAAGTATCACTGAGGAGCTTGTTATTCCTTTCTGAACCGAAATTGGTCACTGTAAGGAGAACCTTTGTACCTTTTTGATGAGCATAATCAATGACTGGAGTGGAATCCCATCCGCGTATTGTCGTGTAACCGCCTGTTGCGGTATCTACTTCGTAACTGAAAAAAGCTATATGTGACAAAACATCATAGTCATAATAGAGATATGCGGACGATGAAGCCCAGTACGGGTGCCAGCCCAGTACCATCCTGGTGACAGATTTTCCGGAAGTGATCAGCTCTGAAGGGAGTACAGATCCTTCCTGATCGTACTTGGCATCTTTCGGGAATAACTTCGAATAGTACTCGTTTTCTTCCTGGTGGATTCCTTTCCTCAGGGTATCGGACTCCTGGGCGATGAGATTCCATGTCATCAGTCCGAAAAAAATGGCAGTCAAAACCTTTGCCGTATATTTATTGAAACCTGCAGGCATTTAAAGAGTTCCGAAAGAGCATTCCACATGAAAATATAATGAGCTGTAAAAACAGAAAGGGAATCGGGTCAGTAGGTTTTAAGGTATTTGTTGTAGATCTCCATATTGCGTTCAAGCAGTGCAACTGAGACCTCATACGCCTTGTTGCTGTCTTTTGCTTTCAGGGCGTTCAATAATTGCTTCTGGTATTGTAGAGTATACTCTTTTTCACCCTCAATATTGCCATATATCAGATTCCTCATCCTGGGCAGCAACGAATAAACCGGTTCAAGGCTGATAATCACTATGGGATTATGAGACGCTTTTGCCAGGTTCATGTGAAACCTGTTTATAATATCAACCTCCAGCTGTGTGTTGTCAGGATTGCACCGTTCCAGTTCAGCAAGGTTCTTCTGGAGAGTTTTTATATCATTCTCTGTTCTGTTCCTTGATGCCAGACGGGCTATTTCGGGTTCAAAAAGTCGTCTGACCTCGATGATCTGGAGTATCAGATCGGAGTTGAACCTCAGATCATAAAACAGATGCAGGGAATTGATGGCATCTTCGATTTTCAGCTCGGTGATATATATCCCGCTGCCTTTTCTGATATCAATAAGGCCTCTGGCACTCAACCTGCGGAGCGCCTCCCTGAGCGCTGTACGGCTTACTGCAAATTGCGCGCACAGCTCTTTTTCGGAAGGAAGCTTGGTGCCGGGCAGAAGCTTCTTCTGCCGGATTGCTTCTTCTACCTTACGTTCAATTTTCTGGCTGAGCGTGAGCCCCGTTCCGATCTTGCTGAAAATATCTTCCATGAGGTTCCGGTGTTAGGTCTGCATTTTATTGAAATTACCGCCAAAGCGATCACTGATAGTTTTCTTTATATGATTCAAGAGCTTTTTTAACAGAGCCGTGCTGTAACAGCAAGATCCTTGCGGCTTCTCTCTGGATATTCAGTTCTTCCACAATCATACGGGTACCTCTTTCTATCAGCTTCCTGTTGGTAAGCTGCATATTCACCATTTTATTGCCTTTAACTCTGCCCAGCTTTATCATAACCGTTGTTGAGATCATGTTCAGCACCATCTTTTGTGCTGTTCCTGCTTTAAGCCTGGTGCTCCCTGTTACGAATTCCGGGCCAACAACAATAACTATTGGGATTTCGGTTGCCTCAACCAGTTTACTCCCGGGATTACAGGTTATACATCCGGTCAGTATTCCGTTCTCCCTTGCTTTTTTAACTCCTCCGATAACATATGGCGTAGTACCCGAAGCGGCGATACCGATTACCGTATCCTTTGTATTGATATTGAATATTTCCAGTTCTTTCCAGGCTTTGTTCGGATCATCCTCGGCTGATTCCACTGATCTGCGCAGAGCAGTTTCCCCGCCGGCTATCAGTCCGATTATCTTATCCGGAACCCCGAATGTCGGAGGAATTTCTGAGGCATCGAGGACACCAAGACGTCCGCTGGTGCCTGCACCAAGATAAAAAATCCGTCCTCCTTTTTTCATTCGTACCACAATACGGTTTATCAGCTTCTCAATTTGGGGTATTGCTTTCCTGACAGCCAGATGAACCTTTGAATCTTCGTGGCTTATATTGGTAAGCAGTTCTTTGACTGTCATCTTGTCGAGATTCTCAAAGTTTGAAGAGGATTCGGTAATGCTTAATTTCTGAATGATATTTTCGGGTTCCGCCATTATTTTACCGGATTAGGATTTGCGATATGAAATTTAATAAGTTCCGTCATGGGAGTCAGTGTGATAATCCCCGGACGGAGGCCGTTCCTTTTCAGCAACTCCTCGAGGAATTGCCTGAAATGGAAAGCAATGCTGCCGGTGAAATGAACAGGATGAATTTTCGACTCAGGATACTGAAGAATATTCCTTCGGATGAATTCATCAAAGCTTGTGGTGATGATATCCTGTAATTCAGGAATATTAATATTATCAGAAATAAACCTTGCGTACTGTCCGAGAAACCTGTTGGGAAACGGCTTCATATATACTCTTTCAAGGATCTCTGCAGGTGTAATCTTATATGTACCGAAGAAAAGATCAATGACGGTTCCGGGTACCTGTTTCTTCAGCACCGCCGACAGAAGCTTTCTCCCGAGAACAGCTCCTCCGCCTTCATCACCAAGTATATAGCCAAGAGGTGCAACATTCGATACAATGACTCTTCCGTCGTAATAGCATGAGTTTGATCCTGTACCCATTATACATGCAATCCCCGGTTTATCCTGACACAGGGAGCGGGCAGCGCCAAGCAGATCGCTGCCGATAAATATTTCATCCGCCGGAGCAAACCGTTTCAAAGCACTCCTGACAACATCATTCTTGGCTATACTGTTGCATCCGGTGCCGTAGAAATAAATCCTTTCAAAGCTGATACCTGCATAGATATCAAGGCCTTTAACCAGCAGGTCATAGATTTCATCTGTCGTAAGGAAATAGGGATTGATCCCTGAAGTGAACACTGACTCACCTGAAACTCCGTCACGGATTGTCTTCCATTCAGTTTTTGTCGACCCGCTGTCAGCTACCAGGATCATAACCGGGGAAGCTTTTTTGTAATAATAATTTTCTATAGTATGACAGGTTCTTCAGATAACACCTGTAAAACAAAATTAAACAAAATTATTGTTTCCTGTAAGATGTATGACAAATTTAAAAACTTTCTAAATTTGACATATTATATTATATTTCCTTATTATTCGAACGGGATATGAGTTTTAATCTTATCAGACACATGCTGCTCCTTCTGCTCGCAGCAGCAATAAATTCAGGTTTTGTATTATCACAGGATATAAACAGGCTCAAACGTATCGCTGCTGAGAAGCTTGGCAAATGGGAAAACCCAATATCCCAGTGGCGGCATATTGCCAGACCGAAGCTTGACTCGCTGATGATAAACATGCAACCGGAGACAATAACACTTTTTTTTGCACCGCCATTATCATATTACCCGTTCAGGGAAGAAAGCTGCCAGCTTTTTACCCGGTCATTGAAAGAGGCACTTGGAAGGAAATTCAGGAAGTACAATGTGGATGTAATAACTAACAATTATCTTCTGAATCAGTTGGTTCCGAATTATTTCAGGAAGGTGACTGCTATTGATTCATCAAGAATTCCTTCAAAGAGACCTGAAAAGAAAATACTTGTTCAAAGGTTAAATGATACTTATCCTCAGAAAGGCCTTGCCGGAAACTCCATTGCCCTCTGGCACAGTCATGGGTATTATTTTGAAATGAACCTCGACAGGTGGGAATGGCAGCGCGCAAGATTATTCGGCACAGTAGAGGATATTTCAGTCATGGGATTTGTTGTTCCATACCTGACAAGAATGCTTGAGAATGCGGGAGCCAATGTTTTTTTGCCCCGTGAACGCGATGTACAAATTAATGAAGTTATAGTTGATAACGACAGGTCAACCGGAAGCTCTGAAGTTGTATTACACCTTAATGGTGATTCTATAGTAAGAGACAAAGGTTTTTTGCTGACCGATACCATTTTTGCATGGTATAACCCATTCCGGCACGGGACATCACTTATTATTACCGGCGATTCAGCCGTTTATATTCCTGAAATACCTGAAACAGGCAGCTATGCTGTATCTGTTTCTTATCCTGCAAGCTCTGACAACAGTGAATCTGTGAGATACACTGTCAAACATACCGGAGGCAATACCGGATTTATTGTAAACCAGTCGATGGGAGCGGGAACATGGATTTACCTCGGGACATTTCATTTTAGAAAAGGTAAGAACGCCGGCACAGGATCTGTGACTGTAAGAAACAATGAAACCGGGAGGACACTCATTGCGCTTGATGCAGTCAGGTTCGGCGGCGGTATGGGCAATGTTGCGCGCCGCCCTTCGCCCGAAATAATAAAAAACCAGCAATCGGCAATTGAAAAAGCTTCAGGCGCTCTTCTTCAGGATTCCTCATTAAAGCCGGATTTCGGATGGAAGCTGAGCGGAAAGCCGAGATTCCTTGAAGCTGCAAGGTATTATCTTCAGTATTCAGGAATGCCTGATACTCTCGTTTACAGCCCGAACACATACAGGAACGACTATAATGATGATTATCAGTCAAGGAGCCTGTGGGTGAATTATTTGCTTGGTGATCAGGACATAAAGGGAAACATAATGCAGGGCAGGGGACTCGGTATTCCGCTTGACCTGTCGTTTGCATTTCATACAGATGCCGGAGTTACTCCCGGTGATTCGGTGATCGGAACGCTAGCGATATATTCAACAGGATCGGACAATGGTAAATTCCCCGACGGAAAATCAAGGATGGCAAGCAGGGATCTCTCAGATATCATTCAGACCGAGGTTGTTGAGGATATCAGGAAGTTATTTGATCCCCACTGGACAAGGAGGGGTTTGTGGGACAGGCCGTATTACGAAGCCCGGAGACCAAATGTTCCCGGCACACTCCTCGAATTGCTCTCACATCAGAACCTGGCTGATCAGAGATACGGACTCGATCCGCGGTTCAGGTTTCATGTGTCACGGGCAGTTTATAAAGGCATCTTAAAATACCTGGCATATATAGAAAACAGGGAATATGTCGTCCAGCCATTACCGGTTAAGAACTTCGCAATCACTCCACTGGCAGGAAAGACCATAAGGCTTTCATGGGCCCCGGTAACTGATCCTGAAGAACCCTCTTCAATACCTGATAAATATTTGATTTACAAACGCTCGGGAGATAACGGCTTTGATAACGGGATCGTTGTGGAAGACACAAGGTACGACACAGAACTTGAATCGTACGATTCAATTTATAGTTTTAAGGTCACAGGTGTCAATGCCGGAGGAGAGAGCTTTGACTCCGAGATCCTTTCAGCAGGCATCAAAGCCGGGAATGCGGACAATGTTCTTGTGGTGAACGGTTTTGACAGGATATCGGGACCAAAATGGATTGACCGTGATGCTATGGCAGGGACCGCCTGGTGGGATGACAGGGGCGTTGCTGACAGGCAGGATATTATCACCATAGGCGACCAGTATGATTTCAACCGCAGCAATCCGTGGCTCGACGATGACTCCCCGGGCTGGGGAGCAACTTATTCCGATATGGCGGGAAAGGTAATCCACGGTAATACTTTTGATTATCCCTTCATACATGGCAAAGCAATAATGGCAGCCGGATACTCTTTTTATTCGGTGTCTGACGAGTATTTCTGCTCAGATGAGATCAATCCCTCTTCATGGAAAAATATCGATCTGATCTTTGGCGAAGAGAAATCAACACCATTTTTTAATGACACATCCCGGATCGATTTTAAAATATATACGCCGGAATTCATGGACAAAATTGCGGACTTTACACGGTCCGGTTCAAATATCTTCATGTCGGGAGCCTACCTCGGTTCCGATATGATAGTGCCCGGCGATTCGGCTGCAATCAGATTTGGCCGGAGCTATCTGCATTTCCTGCCGCGGACAGGCCACGCTGTAAGGATTGGCGAAGCATATGCCACCGATTATTCAAAACCTGCTTTTGAGGGGATCTTCAAATTTAATACGGGATTGTCAGAATCCATTTACCAGGTTGAAGCACCCGATGCTATTGAGCCATCGGGAAGAGGCGCTATATGCTCATTCCGTTATAGTGAAAACAATTCATCGGCAGGCATTGCATTCAGGGGTGATTACAAAATTGTTATATTGGGCTTTCCTTTCGAGACAATTACAGGTGAAGAGCAGAGAAACCGGCTCATGAAACAGGTATTAAACTATTTTAAAAACAAATGACCATCATGGAAAAGAAAATCACTTGTTTTTTACCGTTCTCCGATAATGAATCAATAGAATGCAGCATAGATACATTCAGAAAATCAGGTGTTGTTGCAGTCATCGTAATTATTACCCAGGGTGAAACATATCCCGATTATTCCGGTCCCGATGTTGTATTTGTCCGATCAGATGGATTTGCATCGACAGCTACCCTGAAGATGATGGCCGACCTGGCAGCTGGTGATTATGTAGTTATATATACAAAATCATTTCCCCTCGACCTTGGGAAATATGCCCTGAGCAGGATGATGCAGGTTTGTGAAGATACAGGTGCAGGTATGGTATATTCCGATTACTTCGAGAACAAGAATAACCGTTTGTCTCCGCATCCGGTCATCGATTATCAGGAAGGAAGTCTGCGCGATGATTTCAATTTCGGATCTGTCATACTTTTCAAAAGGTCGGTTTTTACCGAAGCATGCAGGAAAATGGATAAAAAGTACCGGTATGCAGGGCTGTATGACCTCAGGCTCAGGGTATCCCGGACCAGTCCGGTCGTTCATATTCCCGAAATGCTTTATACTGAAATAGAACACGATCTGCGCAAGTCGGGAGAGAAACAGTTTGATTATGTTGACCCGAAGAACAGATCCGTCCAGATTGAAATGGAGCTTGCCTGTACTGAACACCTTAAGAATATAGATGCATGGCTGAAACCTCAGTTCCGCGAGATAAGCTTTGAAAAAGAAGAATTTGAGTATGAAGCCTCAGTGATCATTCCGGTTAAGAACAGGGTTACTACAATCAGCGATGCTATTAACTCCGTCCTGAGCCAGGATACAAAATTCAGGTTTAATCTGATAGTCATTGACAACTTCTCAACTGACGGGACTTCAGATATAATTGAGTCGTTTGTGGAAACCGATCACCGTGTTATTCATGTTATTCCTGATCGTTATGATCTGGGTATAGGCGGATGCTGGAATGAGGGTATTTTTCACAGGCAGTGCGGCAGGTTTGCCATCCAGCTCGACAGCGACGATCTTTATATAGACAATAATGTCATTGCCAGGGTTGTGGAAGCCTTTTACGACCAGAAATGTGCAATGGTTGTGGGTTCATATAAGATGGTGAATTTTAACCTGGAAGACATTCCACCCGGTCTGATCGATCATAAGGAATGGACACCCGACAACGGAAGAAATAATGCTCTCAGAATTAACGGACTGGGAGCGCCAAGGGCTTTTTATACGCCTGTTATCAGAAGTATCAGGGTGCCAAATGTCAGCTATGGTGAGGATTATGCTCTCGGGCTTGCAATAAGCCGCCATTACCAGATCGGTCGGATATACGATCCCCTGTATCTGTGCCGGAGGTGGGAGCAAAATTCTGACGCTGCACTGGATGCTTACAAAACAAATGCCCATAACCATTACAAGGACAAAATAAGGACAGTTGAATTGCTGGCACGTAAAAAGCTGGTCAAAGAATTGGGAGATAACTATTAACACCCATTAATGTTTCCACCCGGGTGGAAGATCTGAATTTCCTCCTCCCTGGGGAAATCCCGATAACTATCGGGAGGGAATGGGATTACATGAGAATAATTGAAATTTACCTTCTGATATAAAATTGGAAAAATTCTCTGATAAAATAACCGGGCTGTTCTCTTCGCAGCTTTCTGAATGGGATCTGGCGAAGGTAAACTATAAACAACTAGAGAAAGTTAAGACCAGGAAACTGGAATATGATGATTTTGAAATACTTGTCCAGTTCAATCCCGAAAGGATCAGGTCGTCAGCTGCAAAAGTCGATTCAAAATCGCTTGGAGAAAGACCATGTTTCCTCTGCCCGGTGAATCTCCCGCCGCAGCAAAGGGGTGTCGCTTTCGAAGATGACATGGTCGTCCTTGTCAATCCTTTTCCAATTTTCAGGAGGCACCTGACAATACCTTCATACACTCATTCTGACCAGCGTATCAGGAATAACTTTATGAGAATGCTCTCTCTGGCTGAGGCAATACCTGATTTTGTAATATTTTACAACGGTCCGGAATGCGGTGCTTCCGCCCCCGACCATATGCATTTTCAGGCAGGGAACAAAGGATTTATGCCAATTGAAAAGGATTTCTTTACCGGTAAAAATATACATCTGTCAGGCAAGACGCAAAGTGTGGAAATATGGCGCTGGACAAATTATTTAAGAGGTATTTTAACATTAAAAGGTTCAGGAAAGGAGGAGCTGGCTGGTGTATTTGATCATTTTTTAAATAAATTTTCACTCTTGCAACCCGGGAAGCCCGAACCTATGCTGAATATTCTTGCTTATTATTCCGGCGAAGGATGGATAGTTCATCTGTTCCCACGGAAATTACACAGGCCGGCACAGTTTTATGCAAAAGGCAGTGGCCAGATTCTGCTGAGTCCTGCTTCCGTGGATCTCGGTGGAGCAATAATCACTCCCAGGGAGGAGGATTTTGATAATATAAAAAAGGATGACATTACTGATATCTTCAACCAGGTCTGTATTGGTGAAGAACAGTTACCAGGATTTATAAGTGGATTATTATGATGAATGAAAAAAAAGTCCCTCAGATCAGTGTCGGCATCTTCTCAGGTGAGGAGATCGCTTTCACTCTCAACACACCCTTTCTGGAAAGTGCAGAAGGTTCAGAAATAAGCGGAAGATGGACAGCCGTGTGCGCAGGACATAAGGTGATAATGCAGAAGGAATCTGTGAAACTCGGATCAGGAAGCCCGGTATTGCTTGTTCCGGCTTTTGGCTTCGATTCCTCTTTTACATTGCATAACGTCACAATAGGCAAAGGCTTTCACTGGGAACGTAAGGAGGACCAGGTATTTAAAGGCTACCTGAAGTTTATTGTTGAAGCGGGGAAAGTAACTGCAGTTAATGTTCTCTCCATTGAGGATTACCTGACAAGTGTTATTTCCTCTGAAATGAGCGCAACTTCATCTGAGGAGTTCCTTAAAGCACATGCTGTGATCTCGCGCAGCTGGCTTCTGGCACAGATCGAAAAAAGCCGGGCGGCAGACAGCACTGCAGAAAAATATTTTGCCCTTACTGCAACCGAAAATGAAATTATACGCTGGTACGACAGGGAAGATCATCTGAATTTTGATGTATGTGCCGACGACCACTGCCAGAGGTACCAGGGTATAACACGTGCCTCGACAGAGGCTGTCACCCGTGCTGTAAGAGAAACATCGGGTGAGGTACTGACTTACAATGGCAAAATATGTGATGCCAGGTATTATAAATGCTGTGGCGGCATTACGGAACTTTTTGAGAACGTCTGGGAACCCGTAAATCATCCCTATCTTCAGAAGGTGATTGATAATCCGGTGCCTCCCCCGGGATATGATCCTGATGTTTCAGGGGAGGAGAACGCAGGAAAGTGGATTTCAGGTAAGCCGGAAGCATTCTGTAATACATCCGACAAGATTGTGCTGTCGCAGGTTCTCAATAACTATGATCAGGAAACAAACGATTTCTACAGGTGGAAAGTAATCTATTCACAGAAGGAAGTCAGCGACCTGGTTAAGGCAAAGTCAGGCATCGATTTCGGCACTGTCACTGCACTGGTACCTCTCGAAAGGGGAGTATCGGGGAGAATAAAAAGGCTCAGGATTGAAGGAACGCGAAGGACAATGATCATCGGGAAGGAGCTCGAAATACGCAAAATGCTCTCGAAATCACATCTTTACAGTTCGTGTTTTTTTGTGGAGAAGACAGGTGATGCGTATGAGACCAGATTTATCCTGCACGGCGCAGGATGGGGACATGGTGTCGGATTGTGTCAGATCGGAGCGGCTGTCATGGGGTCGAAAGGTCACTCATATAGTGAAATCCTCAGGCATTATTACAGGGGATCAGCACTAACGAAAAAATACTAAAACAGGAAATATGTTTAAGAAACCTCCTCTTCTTCTTGTAATCTCGTTATTAGTATTTCCGGCAGCGGGCCAGTCGTGGATCAGGACAAATCAGCTCGGTTATCTTCCGGTTTCAGACAAGACAGCGGTTTTTATTTCAGCAGAATCAGTGACGTTAAAGAATTTCACAGTCTGCGATGCAATCACCGATGAGGTAATATATAAAGGAAAGCCTGCGATGTACACCGGCACGGAATGGGGCATGAAATCGGCTGCACGGCTCGATTTTTCAGCTGTCGGGAAGCCCGGAGGTTATTATATTGCAGCGAATGGTATACGTTCGGACTGTTTCAGGATTAGCGCCGATGTCTATAAAGGAACAGCGGATTTCCTACTTCGTTATATGCGTCAGCAGCGATGTGGCTACAATCCATACTATGCTGATTCATGTCATACGCATGATGGTTTCATCGTCGACCATCCCTTCCGCTCCGGCGAATTGATAGATGCAAAGGGTGGATGGCACGATGCCACCGATTACCTTCAGTATGTGACCACTTCCGCCAATGCTGTTTACCAGATGCTGACAGCCTATATGAGGAATCAGGGAGTGTTCGGCGATTATTACAATGCATCAGGCGATAAAGGAAGTAACGGCATCCCGGATATACTGGATGAAGCCAGATGGGGTATCGACTGGCTGATAAAAATGAATCCCGACAGCGGGGAAATGTACAACCAGATTGCTGATGACCGCGATCACAGGGGATTCAGGCTGCCGACGAACGATAAAGCCACTTACGGAAACGGACTTTACCGGCCTGTATATTTTGTAACCGGAAAATCGCAGGGCCTTGCAAGCTATAAAAACAGGACAACAGGTGTTTCATCAACCGCAGGGAAGTATGTTTCAGCTTTTGCGCTCGGATCGCAGATCTTTAAAAAATATGATCCGGCATTGTCTGCTTTGCTTACAGGCAAAGCCGGTGATGCATGGGAGTATGCACTGACTGATCTGGGTAATACACAAACAGCCTGTAATGTCTCACCTTATTTTTACGAGGAGGATAACTTTGCCGATGACCTTGAGCTTGCAGCATGGGAGATGTACAGGCTTACCGGCGATTCAGCATTCCTTGTACAGGCTGATTACTGGGGTATGCTTGAACCAGTTTCACCCTGGATTGAGAAGGATACCGCCAGGCACTATCAGTTTTATCCTTTCGTGAATCTGGGGCATGCGGGTCTGGGACAATCCAATACCATTTATTCCGATAAATACCTGGCATTCATGAGGAAAGGACTCCGTCTGATGGAAGAACGCAGGAAAAATGATCCTTTCCTGGTTAGAGTTCCATTTATCTGGTGTTCAAATAATTATGTTACGGCTGCGTTGACGCAGCACAGGATGTATACAGAAGCCTCAGGAGACAGGCAGTTCAGATATACTGAAGCTGCTTTAAGAGACTGGCTGTTCGGATGCAATCCGTGGGGAACATCGATGATATGCGGACTGCCTGCAGGCGGGGATTATCCTCTCTATCCGCATGCTTCACTTACGTATCTGACAGGAAAAATTCCGGAGGGAGGTCTGGTGGACGGACCAGTGTTTGCCAGGATCTTCAACGGATTGATCGGGATCGGTCTGTTGCGCCCCGATCCCTATAAACCATTTCAAAACGGGAAGGTTGTGTATCACGATGATATCGGCGATTACAGCACAAACGAACCAACTATGGACGGCACTGCAGACCTTACCATCTATCTTTCTGCTCTCGAGAACGATGGTCTGAAACAGGCCGGGGATCCATCTGGTATGATAAGCGACGAACAGGGGGCACTGATAAGGAAGGATATTACCAGGAAAGAGATATATCTTGTTTTCTCTGCCGACGAATATGGTGAGGGCGCTGATCATATCCTGGATGTCCTGTCAGAACACGGGGCAGGGGGAT
>JADDYF010000109.1 GCA_015712185.1 Bacteroidales bacterium | reverse complement strand
TTTTCGAACTTCGGCTCTGACCGGAGATATACGCTTCAGTTCAGTCTCGATTTCCTGAATATCGGGAACCTGCTCAACGATTCATGGGGTACATATACCTATAATCCGCTCGCCAGCTATGAGAATGTCCGCCCGCTTACTGTTGTTACCAGAGGTACAGCCAATGCCGAACCGGTATACAGGCTGAATGCCACTTCACTAGCTGATTTTGAATCAAAAACAAAACTTTCAAAAAGCATCAGCACTTCAAGCACATGGGGATGCCTTCTTGGTGTCAGGCTTATTTTCTGAAAAAGTCAGCTTCCAAAAATTAAAGGGTGCAGGGAACTGTACCCTTTTTTATTCTGGTTAAACATTTTTTTGAAGTAAGTATGTTAACAGCATTAATACTCTAGATATTAAACACTTTGCTCTTCTTTCATAACAAGCAATATTCGGTCAAACTTGTAATAAGCAGGGAATCAAGGCAAAACACGCGGTTAATAACTCTATTGGCAAATGTTAATAAACTTAAAAATATTGTCTTGCATTGAGAAATTTGCTTGCATAATTTAGCATCTACCCGCTTTACATATCGGTGGCCGTATAATCTCAATTAAATCAGGGAATAACAGAATTATCTATTAATCATGGGAGAGCTTTTTGTCCGGGAATCAGCTATTGCATCTGAGAAAAAAGCAGATGAACAATTAACTCACGACGTTCAGAAAAAAGGTGCCGGTAAGGAAAACATCAGGACTGTTTATTCTCATGACGAAGCGGTGGAGGCCAGCATCCAATATTTCAAGGGAGATGAGCTGGCTGCGAGGGTATGGGCAAATAAGTATGCACTGAAGGATTCATTCGGTAATCTGTATGAGAAGGCACCTGATGATATGCACCGCAGGCTGGCCAGAGAGATTCACAGGGTTGAGATCAGATATAAAAATCCCCTCCCCGAAGCACTGATATACAACGTGCTTAAGGATTTCAGGTATATCGTTCCTCAGGGTGGACCGATGACAGGCATTGGAAATGACTACCAGATAGCCTCATTGTCCAATTGTTTTGTCATTGGTAATGACGGGTCATCCGATTCATATGGCGGGATAATGAAGATTGACCAGGAGCAGGTCCAGTTGATGAAACGCCGTGGCGGAGTCGGACACGATCTGTCACATATCCGGCCCCAGGGAACACCCGTGCTGAACAGTGCTCTTACCTCTACCGGAGTGGTCCCGTTCATGGAAAGGTATTCGAATTCAACACGTGAAGTTGCACAGGATGGCAGGCGGGGAGCACTGATGCTTTCAATCTCAATCAAACATCCCGATTCCGGAAAATTCATCGATGCAAAACTTGAATCCGGAAAGGTGACCGGAGCTAATGTCTCTGTGAAGATCACAGATGAATTCATGAAGGCTGTTGAGGAGAAAACAACCTTCCGCCAGCAGTATCCGATCAGCTCCGATAATCCGCAATTTGTTAATGATATCGACGCCATCCAGCTGTGGAGCAAGATAGTCCATAATGCTTGGAAATCAGCTGAACCCGGAGTGCTTTTCTGGGATACAATAATAAAGGAGAGTGTTCCCGACTGCTATGCAGACTTGGGTTTTACCACTATCTCAACAAATCCGTGCGGTGAGATCCCGCTTTGCCCTTACGACAGTTGCAGGCTTCTGGCAATAAATCTTTACAGCTATGTCAGGGATCCGTTTACAGAAAAAGCCAGATTTGATTTTGAGCTCTTCAAGGAACATGTCGGACTTGCCCAGAGAATGATGGATGATATAATTGACCTGGAGCTTGAAAAGATAGATGTGATCCTGTCCAAAATTGATAACGATCCCGAAAATGACGAACTAAAGAGAGTTGAAAGGAATCTGTGGAAGAACATAAGGAAAAAATCAGAGGAGGGAAGGAGGACAGGAATAGGCATTACGGCGGAAGGAGATATGCTTGCAGCTCTTGGCCTGAGATACGGAAGCGATAATGCTATTGATTTTTCAGTCGAAGTTCATAAGACTCTTGCTCTCGAGGCTTATAAGTCATCAACATATCTGGCGAAGGAAAGAGGACCTTTTGTGATCTATGATGCTGACCGCGAAAAGGATAATCCGTTCATCCTGAGAATGAAGGAAGCCGACCCAGTTATGTATAACAACATGGTGAAATTCGGAAGGAGAAATATTGCCCTGCTTACAATTGCACCAACAGGTACAACCAGCCTTATGACCCAGACAACTTCAGGAATAGAACCAATCTTTTCTGCATTTTACAAACGCCGGCGAAAAGTCAATCCCAATGATAAAGATGTCAGGGTTACCTTCCAGGATGAAGTGGGAGATTCATGGGAAGAATTTAATGTATTTCATCATAAGTTCGTCGACTGGCTTAAGCTTAACGGGTATGATCCTGATGAGGTCACAAGGATGAGGGATGAAGAGATTGAAACGATAGTAGCAAAATCACCATATTATAAAGCAACAGCCAACGATGTCGACTGGATCGCCAAGGTCAGGATGCAGGGCGCAATTCAGAAATGGGTTGACCATTCAATAAGCGTTACCATAAACCTTCCGGCTGATGTAAAGGAAGACCTTGTGAGTGAACTTTATCTTACCGCATGGAAATCGGGATGCAAAGGAGCAACAGTCTATCGCGACGGATCAAGGAACGGAGTACTTATTTCGGGAAAGCAGGAGATACGTTCTGAACGTCCAAAACGGCCAAAGGTTCTCGACTGTGATGTCATCAAATTTAATATTAATGAAGAAAAATGGGTGGCATTCGTTGGACTGAAAGAGAGCAGACCATATGAAATATTTACCGGTTTGGCTGATGAAGAGATATTTCCCATACCGAAAAGCATTGTCAAAGGGAAGATAATCAAGGTAAAGGAAGAAGACGGGAAGACACGGTATGATTTTCAATATACCGACAAATATGGTTACAAGAAGACCATAGGAGGCCTCTCCCATATGTTCAAGCCCGAATTCTGGAATTATGCAAAGCTGATCTCAGGTGTGCTGAGGTATGAAATGCCGATTGCGGATGTTGTTAATCTTGTGTCATCACTTAACCTCAACAGTGAGTCGATCAACAACTGGAAGAATGGTGTGGAAAGGGCATTGAAAAAATACATCCCCAATGGTACCAAGGCTAAAGGAAGATGCACTGAATGCGGGTCTGAAAACCTTGTTTACGAGGAGGGCTGTCTTATCTGTAAGGATTGTGGATCATCAAAATGCGGATAGGTTTTCCGGAGCGGGTCTCCGCATTGTGTGGTCATCATTAATCGGGAGGGTACTGTTTCAGTACCCTTTTTATTTCATCGAGATGCCCTGATAAGTCCTCTTCTCAGCCAGGGTACTTTAATCATTTTGTCATAGTAGTGAATCATATACCCTTTTGATGGAGAAACGCTGAAGCCGTTACTTACCAGCAGTGAAGTGAATTCCTCTTCATCATCTCCTTTATGGTATGTGCACAATACTATTTTTAACCGCGAACTGCCTGAAAGAAGCTTTTTGGCTCCTTCAAGAACCTTGCTTTCATTCCCGTCCACATCTATCTTCAGGAATGTGATATCCGGCCTGGTCTTTATTAACGTATCGAGACTTATATGATTATCATCATCAATATCCGAGACAATCTTGTTTATTATTTCCACTTTATCTTTCCATGGTGCATAAGTAGCCTCAAGGGCCCTGTTCCAATCGCTGTTGTATTCCACCAGATAAAGTTTCCGGATGTTTTCAATTACCGATAATGGGAAATTTCCCTCAGCGGCACCAATATCTGCAATTACATCATATTGTCCGGTACTGAATGTTTCTGAAAGATATCTGTGCGGACTTTCCGGATCCTGTTCCCTCGAAAGTTCTGCGTATGCTTTTCTGATCCTTTTTTTTGACCATTGCTTTTTGAAAAAGAGCTTTTTGCCATCCTGAAAAACATAATATAGTCCTGTCAACGGATCATGGAGAACCTCGATTTTCCCAGGATCATATTTGTAATGAAAATGATACGGGAAAATTGTAAGAGGGTTATTACCAAGAAATTCAAGCAATTCTCTCTGTTCATAATTAATCTCTTCTTCAGGAAGTGCAGAATAATACTCAAGTATTTTTCTGCGCAGATTTTTTTTCAGAACAGCAGTCCTTATCGGTTTCGGAACACCAATGGTGTATAGATTGAATATCAACTTGTTCATACCTGGACAGATAGCTTTGGCAGGTTCAATATTAACTGCTGTTTTATTTGATAACACCCAGTTCTTTCCCAATCTTCCCGAAAGCAATGATTGCTCTGTCAAGATGCTCTTTTTCGTGAGCGGCTGAAAGTTGGACACGGATTCTTGCAAGGTCTTTCGGGACAACCGGATAATAAAACCCTATGACATAAATACCTTCTTTCAGCAACCTGGCAGCAAACTCCTGGGAGAGTTTGGCATCGTATAACATTACGGCACATATAGCAGATTTTGTCGGCTTTATGTCAAATCCCAGGTTGGTCATACGGCTTATAAAGTACTCGGCATTTCTGTGAAGCTTGTCCTGCAGCACATTGTTTTCAGTCATCATATCCAGCATTTTTATTCCTGCAGCGGCAACCAGCGGAGGTATTGAATTCGAAAAGAGGTACGGCCTTGATCGCTGACGCAGCAGATCGATGATTTCCTTCTTCCCTGTAGTAAAACCGCCTATTGCTCCGCCAAATGCTTTTCCAAGTGTGCCTGTTATTATTTCAACCTGGCCCATGAGGTTAAAAAGTTCGGTAACTCCTCTTCCGGTTTCACCCACTACACCGGCGGAATGTGATTCATCTACCATCACCATAGCATTGTACTGGTTTGCCAGCTCCACAATTTTATGAAGAGGTGCGACATTCCCATCCATGGAGAAGACCCCGTCGGTGACGATTAAACGGAAGCGCTGTTCCTGTGCAAGCTGAAGCTGATTCTCGAGGTCTTCCATATCAGCATTTTCGTACCTGTACCGCTGGGCTTTGCACAACCTCACTCCGTCGATAATTGATGCATGGTTCAGTGCATCGGAGATTATTGCGTCTTCGCTTGTCAGTAAAGGCTCGAAAACTCCGCCGTTGGCATCGAAGCATGCAGCGTACAGTATGGTATCTTCAGTACGGAAGAATCCTGCAATTTTTCTTTCAAGTTTTTTATGAAGATCGGTTGTCCCGCATATAAACCGGACCGACGACATCCCGTAACCGTGATCATTGAGAGAAGCTTTTGCAGCTTCAATCAGTTCAGGATTGTTTGATAGACCAAGATAATTATTGGCGCAGAAATTCAGCACTTTCTGACCTGTATCGAGAACAATTTCAGCGCCCTGCGGTGATACAATTATTCTTTCTGATTTGTATAGTCCTGCTTCCTTTATCTCTTTAATCTGGTTTGCAAGATATTCCTTAAAGGTTGTATACATAAAGATGTCTTTGCATTAAAAGAAAATGCAAAATAGAAGGTTCTTAAACTATCAAAATATGATGATAATCATCTGTTTGACGAAAATTATTACTGATCAAGGACCATATTTCTCCACAATTTTTTCTTTTGTAAGTCCAAGGATACCATATTTTTCCCCAACTTTAATGAATGCAGTCAATGCTTTTTCGAGGTGATGTATCTCATGTCCGGCAGAAATTTGGGTTCTTATCCTTGCCTGGCCGTTCGGAACAACTGGGAAGAAGAACCCGATTGCATATATTCCCTCATTATAAAGGTCTTTCGAGAAATCCTGTGAAAGTTTTGCATTAAACAGCATAACAGGTACAATTGGACTATTACCCTCCTTCACTATAAATCCCGCATCTGTCAATCCTTTTCTCCACCATGCTGCATTTTTTTCAAGCTTGTCGCGCCGTTCGGTGCTGGATGAAAGTATGTCAAACACTTTCAAAACACCTGATATAATTACAGGAGATATAGTGTTGGAAAAAAGGTATGGGCGTGCTCTTTGTCTGCACATTTGGATTATTTCTTTCCTTCCTGACACACATCCTCCGGAAGCTCCGCCGAGCGCCTTACCGAATGTTGTTGTGATAATATCGATTTTTCCTATAACATTAAAATGTTCATGTGTCCCGCGTCCTGTTCTGCCTATGAATCCTGATGAGTGTGAATCATCCACAAGTATCATTGCATCATATTTTTCACAAAGGTTCACCATTTCATCAAGCTTTGCCAGATCACCATCCATTGAAAAAACTCCATCAGTAATTACAAGTTTGATTCTCTTGTCGGCATGGAGCTGGAGTTTTTCTTCAAGGTGTTCTATATTTGAATGCTTGAATGTATCGTGCTGTGCACTGCATAATCTCATACCGTCAATTATTGAAGCATGAACCAGCCTGTCAGAGATCATTATATCTTCACTTGTCAGTATTGCTTCAAAAACACCTGCATTGGCATCCATACACGAAGGAAATAGTATAGTGTCTTCAGTACCAAGAAACTCCGTAACCCTGTTTTCAAGTTCCCGGTGAATATCCTGTGTACCGCATATAAAACGTACGGAGGACATACCATAACCTCTTTTTTCAAGGCCTTCATGCGCAGCATTCAGTACATCCGGGTGGCTCGATAATCCGAGATAATTATTGGAGCACATATTAATGACATTTTTTAAACCGGCTCCCTCAGGAAATTCTACCTCAATATCAGCGGCCTGTGAAGAATGAATAAATCTTTCTTCTTTGTATATCCCGGCATTCCTGATTTCTTCCAGCTGATGCAGGTAGATATCCTTGATTTTATTACTATAGCTCATGATGATTACTATTCTTTTTTAATGTATTGATTTACAAGTGCCACAATATTGTTCACCGTGTCGAATGCTTCAGGAGTTGCTTTTGCAGGCGGTATCTTAATCTTGAATTTATTCTCAAGGAAAACGAGCAGCGAAACCATTGAGAAAGAATCCACATACCCACTGGAAATCAATGGAGTATCATAAGTTATTACTTCATCTTCATCTTCTATATATTCGTTGATGACATAATTGAGGATAAGGTCTTTAATATCTTCTTCCATGTTTACAGGTATTAAAAATGTTAGTAACTATAAAATTATATATATAAAGTTTGTGGAGCTGTTAATCATTCTCGAGTGTTGAAATATCCCCAATATCTTCACCCCACTCTCTGGCATGTAGGACTCTTCTCATAATTTTCCCACTGCGGGTTTTAGGAAGTTTTTCCATATATTCAATTGCCTGGGGCATTGCAATCGGAGATAGTTTTCTTCTAATGAAGTTCATAATTTCAAGCTCGAGATCAGGTCCGGGAATGAATCCGGGCTTTAGAGTAATAAATGCTTTAACTACTTCCATGTTTATTTCATCGGGTTTTGCGACTACAGCTGATTCTCCAACTGCAGGATGTTCGAGCAGTGCAGATTCTACTTCAAAAGGACTGACAAGATGTCCTCCAGTATTTATTACATCATCATCTCTGCCCACAAACCAGAAATATCCTTCATTATCAATGGTTGCTCTGTCTCCCGTCAGGTACCAACCTTTAACAAATTTTTCCCGGTATTTTTCTTCATTATTCCAGTATGCTCTCATCATTGCAGGCCATCCGGGTTGAAAGGCAATAAGTCCAACCTGTTCTGGCTCAGTTATGGGGTCAAAGGTCTTGGGATTAAGTACAACTCCCTTTATTCCGGGAAAAGGTTTACCCATTGACCCGGCTTTTACTTTCATCCCCGGGAAATTAGTTATCATTATTGACCCCGTCTCTGTCTGCCAGAAAGTATCATGAAATGGCTTCCCGAATACTTTTTGCGACCAGATTACAGCTTCAGGATTCAATGGTTCCCCGACGCTTGCAAGATGTCGAAGGCTCGATAGATTAAAGTTGCTGATAATTTTTTCACCTGCTTTCATTAAAGATCTGATAGCTGTTGGAGCGGAATACCACATTGTGATCTTGTAATCTTCTATAAATTTATACCAGTTCTGGGCTGAAAAACCGGCATCAAGAATACACTGAGTGATCCCAAGGCTCCAGGGTCCAATAATTCCATAAGATGTACCGGTAACCCACCCCGGGTCTGCAGTGCACCAGTAAATATCGTTATCCTGCAGATCAAGCACCCATTTGGCAGTAAGATATTGTGAAATCAATGAATAGTGTACATGTTTAACACCTTTTGGTTGTCCTGTTGTCCCGGATGTATAGTGGAGAACCGAAGGTGATTCAGCTTTAGTGGGATAGGTTTCGAATTCTTCAACCGGTTTAGATTCCTGCAGGTCGAATGAGATCACCTTTGGTTCCAAAACTCTTGATTTACTGTGATCAACAACAATAACAAATTCAAGATATGGAAGCCGATCCAATACTTTCCTTACTTTTGGCAAATGTTTTTTCTGGGTTATTATGGCTCTGGTCTGTGCATTTTCGAGTCTTACATATAAAGCTTCATCTCCAAATGCGGAAAATAGTGGCTGGACAATTGCACCAATCTTGAGAACGCCAAGAAATGAGAGATATAGCTCTGGAATCCTGTCCATAAAAAGACATACTCTGTCTTCACTTTTAATGCCGATAGTTTGTAAAAATTTACCGATTGTGTTACTTGCTAATCTAATATCATTGAAAGTAAATTGTTTTTTGATTCCTCCAAATCCCTCATAGAATAATGCTATTCTGTCAGCCTTCCCCTTCAGGCAGATCCGGTCAGAACAATACCATCCTATATTAATTGTATGACCTTCTTTAAATTCTAACTCTTTTTCAGCAATTTTCCAGTCGAAATTCTTCGTCCTGTCTTCATAACTACCAATATTTGACATGAAATACCGTATTAATTAATTTCCCACGTATCCAAGATATGCAATTTTTAAATGATTAAACGTATCTCTGGGATATAGATATTGACAAATAAAGGACCTAAAAGTTGAACTTTTGGACTTATAATCATTCCCAATTCAGGATCACCTTTCCGCAATTTCCCTGTTCCATAATATCGAATCCCTTCTGGAAATCATCAATACCAAAACGATGTGTTATTACCGGATTAAGGTCAATTCCTCCGATTATCATCATCTCCATCTTATACCATGTTTCCCACATCTCCCTGCCATAGATACCTTTAAGGGTTATAGCCTTGAAAATTATATCGCTCCACGGAATTTCGAAATTTGACGGCAGTATGCCGAGCAATGCAATGCTTGATCCGTTATACATGTTACTGATCATCTCGACAAAAGCTTTCGGCGAACCCGACATCTCCAGACCGATATCAAATCCCCTCATACCCAGTTTCCTTACTGCATCAGATATCTTTTCTCCTTTTGAAGGATTGACAGTTAAAGTCGCTCCCATCTTTCTTGCAATGTCGAGCCGGTAATCGCTCAGATCACTGGCAACAATAAACCTTGCTCCGGCATATTTTGCTATTGAAACTGCCATACTTCCTATTAGACCGGCTCCTGTAATAAGCACATCTTCCCCCAAAAGGGGAAATGAAAGTGCAGTATGTGTGGCATTTCCGAACGGATCCATGATTGCTGCCCATTCATCAGGTATCCTGTGGTCGAGCAGCACAACATTTGTGGCAGGTATTTTTACATATTCGGCAAACGACCCGTCGAGGTGCACGCCAATCCCCAGAGTATTTTCACAGACATGTTCCTTACCACGCCGGCAATTACGGCAATGACCGCAGGCAATATGTCCCTCTCCTGTAACTCTGTCTCCTTCCTTGAGATTCGTAACACCCTTTCCTGCCTTTTCAATATAACCCATATATTCATGCCCTATTATCATAGGTGTTTTGATGGTTTTCTGCGACCATACATCCCATTCATAAATATGAAGATCTGTACCGCAAATAGCTGATTTTATAACTTTTATTATAACATCATTCAGACCAGGTTCGGGTACAGGGACTTCTTCCATCCACAAACCCTTTTCCGGTTTGGCTTTTACCAAAGCTTTCATCTTTTTCATACAGGCATTTTTAGGGAAATATTGAATTCATGATGTATCGCAAATTTAATATAAATCTGAAGTTCAAATGAGGGATGGCCGATAGTATTATATGTTACCCGCTTTAGTTATCTTTACATTGATTTTTAAATACATAAAACAATATGGTACGGGTACGTTTTGCTCCGAGCCCAACAGGTCCTCTCCATATAGGAGGAGTGCGGACAGCTCTTTACAATTACCTCTTTGCCAGGAAGAACAAAGGTGTATTTATCCTCAGAATTGAAGACACCGATCAGGCAAGGCTGGTTGATGGCGCTGAGGAATATATAATAGAGTCACTGCGTTGGTGCGGGATAGTTCCTGATGAAGGAATAAATGAAGGAGGGAAATACGGACCTTACAGGCAGAGTGAAAGAATTCATCTGTACAGGCAATATGCCGATATGCTTGTAGCAAAAGGTGATGTATATTATGCCTTTGATACGCAGGAAGAACTTGAATCGTTAAGAACAGAGTCGGAAAAGGGCGGAGACACTTTTATTTATAACGCCTCTGTCCGCGGTAAACTAAAAAACTCACTTTCACTGCCTGAGTCAGACTGGAAAGCACTGCTTGAAAAGGGAGAATCATTTGTTATCCGTTACAGGATGCCATTTAATGAGGATATTCATTTTGATGACATTATCCGCGGGCATATTGTTGTTAACACAAACACACTTGATGATAAAGTCCTGTACAAGTCCGACGGGATGCCGACATATCACCTGGCAAATATTGTTGATGATCACCTTATGGAAATAAGCCATGTCATTCGCGGCGAGGAATGGCTCCCGTCCTTACCGCTTCATATTATGTTATATCGTTCATTCGGATGGGATGCTCCCCTCTTTGCACACCTTCCTCTTCTCCTTAAACCGGATGGAAAGGGAAAATTGAGCAAACGCGACGGTGACAGGATGGGATTCCCTGTTTTCCCTCTTTTCTGGCCTTATGGTGAAACAGCAAGAGGCTATCGTGAAGAGGGGTATTACCCTGAAGCGTTCGTCAACATGCTGGCACTTCTCGGCTGGAATCCGGGAACTGAACAGGAGATCCTCAGCATGGACGAGCTTATTGATTTATTCTCTCTTGAGAGAGTACATAAATCCGGATCTCGCTTTGATCCCGAGAAGGCAAGCTGGTTTAATCATCACTATCTTCAGTTAAGGACTGATAACGAGCTTGCCATGGAATTCAGGGAGATCCTGAGGGCAAAGGGTTATCATATGGATATTGTTGAGCTGGAGGATGTAATCGCCCTTGTAAAGGAGAGAGTGAGCTTTGTCAGGGAGTTCTGGCAGGAAACAGATTTCTTTTTTAAAGCCCCTGACACTTACGACAGTGAGGTGATAAAAAAACGATGGACACCTGAAACGGCCGGGCAGCTTCTCGAACTCAAAGACCTGCTTGAGAAACTCGATGTATTCACAACAGCATCAATCGAACAGGCTGTGAAATCATGGATTGAAGATAAAGGGTATAACACCGGTGCAATTATGAATGCATTCAGGCTGGTTATCGTTGGTGCTTCCCGCGGTCCTCATATGTATGATATTATTTCGTGGATAGGCAAAGAAGAGACTCTGAAGCGGATAGAGAGGGGAGTAGATGAGATAGGCGGACAGGTCAGATGAACTTACCAGGTCCAACCGATTATATTGATATTCATACACATGGCTCCGGACCTGTTTCAGGTGTTTTTTCACTGGAAAACCTGATGGCACATGAGGACATATCTCCAGCCGATATTCAGGGAATTGCTTTTACCAGCGGCATACATCCGTGGTACCTGAATGAAAATAATCAGTATCAGCTGGTTGATATTGTACGGAAAAATATTGAACATCCATCTGTAATTGCTGTCGGAGAGGCAGGGATAGATAAGCTCCGTGGTCCTTCACTTGAATTGCAAAGGAAGGTATTTGAACAACAGATATCCATTGCTGAGGAGCACGAAATACCGGTTGTTATTCACAGTGTAAGGGCTTGGGATGAGCTTCTTTCAGAACACAAGAAACTCAGGCCAAAAATGCCCTGGCTTATCCACGGTTTCCGGGGAAAGAGGGAACTTGCCCTGCAGCTTATTTCGAAAGGTATGTTTATTTCATTCTGGTACGAATTTGTGATCAGGCCTGAATCTGCTGATCTGATAAGAAACCTGCCCCGGGAAAGAATTTTCCTTGAAACTGATGGTGCAGATATCAGAATCAGTGAGGTTTATGCAAAGGTGTCATCTGATCTTGGTATTTCTGTTGATATTTTGAAATCAGTTTTGTTTAAGAATTTTAAAAAATACTTTAACTTGTAATGAATAATTACTGCTAACAGTAAAGAGGGGTCCATATAATTCTTAGGATTAACCGGTATTACAGGTAGCGGAAAAAACTGAATTGAGATAATTATGACCGACTGGCTTTCACGGACCGAACTCCTTCTGGGGGTTGAATCGTTGAACAGGATAAAAGCGGCAAAAGTGCTGGTGGCAGGACTGGGGGGAGTGGGATCCTATGCCGCTGAGATGATCTGCAGGGCAGGCATTGGCTCAATGACTATCGTAGATGGAGATAGCATTCAAAATTCAAACAGGAACCGCCAGTTGATTGCACTTACCAGCACTGAAGGCCATTCGAAAACTGCTGTTATGGCTTCACGGCTTCTCGACATAAATCCGGGCCTGAAGCTGAAGGTGATCAATGAGTTTATACGCGATAACAGAATCGGCGAGATAATTGACGACGGATTTGATTATGTTGTGGACGCAATTGATACACTCTCTCCAAAAGTTTTCCTTATCTATCATTCCATCCGGAAGCAGGTTCGGATAGTAAGCTCTATGGGTTCAGGCGGAAAAGTTGATCCTTTGAAAATAAATATTGCAGATATTTCGGAGACAACGGATTGCAGCCTCGCACGGGTGATCCGGAAAAGGCTTCACCGGTTAAATGTTATAGAAGGAGTAACAGCAGTTTATTCACCTGAGTCAATTGACAAGACAAAGGTGATTCCAATCCCTCCGGAACAGAATAAAGCATCCATTGTCGGTACAATTTCATATATGCCTGCCGCCTTCGGACTGGCATGTGCTTCAGTTGTTATCCGCGACCTGGCAGGTATTCCGAGATAACCCCGGCAAATCCTGGCTTTTAAACTTTCCCTGTCCGGTCCTGGACTGTCTTTTTGAAGATATAATATGCAGGGATTCCGATAATTACAGTTAATGATGCTATAGATGATTCTGCCGGGCGTTCCATAAATGAGAGGACCAGGATCATAATTCCCACAAAGAGGTAAATTATTTGTGTGAACGGATAACCCGGTAATTTCATGGCCCCCGGGTTATTCTTACGGAGTTTGAAAACGCCTGCAACAGCCAGTACCGGAAAGATTCCGAGTGCAAAGCCCATATAGGTGAGAACCTGTTCGAATGTTCCCGAAAGTGCAAGGATAACGGCAATAAGGCATTGAAGGAGTATTGAGTTTGAAGGGACGTGGAACCTGTCGTGGATTTTGGCAACAGACCTGAAAAATAGTCCGTCTTTTGCCATCGAGTAGTAAACCCTCGGACCAATTATAATAAAAGCGCTCAGCGAGGAAAAAAGGGCGAATGCAATAAGAAGCGAGAACAGAATTTCCGCCGGTTTACCAAACAGATTACCCATGGCAAGGCCTCCAACCGATATAACATCCTTCATATCATTTGGATTGATGCTGTAAACATAAAGGATATTGATGCCGAGATACAGAACTATTACAATAACGGTACCATAGATAAGTGATGCCGGAAGGATTTTTATCGGATTTTTTATTTCAGCACCCAGATAGGTAGAAGCATTCCACCCGCTATATGCAAACATGATCCACATAAGTGAAAGGCCTATGGTTTTCCACCCCCCAAATCCTGACATTACCTTTCCTCCCTCGCTGAAATTAATAAAGCTTCCGTTACCTGAAGAGAAACCGGCAGCCAGAAGTATTATTATAAGCAGAACTTTTAGCAATGTAAGTACATTCTGAATTTTTGCTCCGTATTTGATTCCCCGGTAATGTATGAATGTAAATATGATTATAATGCTGATTGCAATGATTTTTTTTGTAAGGTCTGGTCCCATTATGCCGGAGTTCTCAAGCCAGGCGGGAAATCCGGGAACCGCTCTTGTGAAATATTCGCTGAAGCCCAGCGCTGACGCTGCAATGGGTGCAGAAAAGCCAACCATGAACGAAACCCAGCCGCTCAGAAATCCGAATAGAGGATGGTATAATCGTGAAAGGAAAAGGTATTCTCCACCGGCTCCCGGCATCGCTGCTCCCAACTCACCATAGGAAAATGCGCCGCAAATGGCTATTACACCACCCACAGCCCATAAGACAAGCATTAAGACAGGATCATTCAGTCCTGTCATCAATAATCCTGAGGTGGTAAATATCCCCGCACCGATCATATTGGCAATAACAATATTGGTAGCAGGGAACAGTCCCAGCTTTCTCTGTAGTTTTTCTTCAGCCATAATCAGATCTGTTATTTTTCAGACTTTTTGTAACTGATGGAGACTCCCCCGCCAATATTGCTGACAGTAGTCTCATAGTTAGGCAGGCTTCTGACGTATGAAAGGAAAGATCCCTGCCCGCCATAACCGCCATATCCCCCGCGGCCTCTGTCTGATACATTATGGGCAGTGAAACACCCGCCTGCTTTAAGTTTGGGATCAATATCAATGAAGTAGTTTTTATACCAATCTTTATCCGCATCACTGAAAACGAAATCGAACGGCCCCTTCAGCGTTTTTACCAGATCATGGGCGTTGGCAAGTCTTGCATCAATATATTGTGAAAGACCGGCTTCTTTAAAATTTTCAAGCGCCTCCCTGTGCCGTCCTTCATCAATTTCAATTGTAATCAGCTTACCGCCTGTTTTACTCAATGCCCAGGCTATCCAGATTCCTGAATGACCTGTTGAAGTCCCTATTTCAAGAGCACTTTTATAGTTATTCTTTATAATGATGTCATATAAAAGCTGGCCATCTACTGAAGGTACATTCATATCATACCATTGACGGGAATGTTCAGAAAGGAACTTTTTGACCTTTTCATCCAGTGATGTGTTATCCCTGTTTGATTGTGCTTTTAGAACATTATCCGGCAGAAATGAGATAATGACCGAGAAAAATATTATTTGTAACAATTTCTTTTTCATGTCACCAAAGTTTAAAATCCTTATCTATCAGACCTTCTAATCCTTCATTTTATTTCAAAAATCTGGTAAAAGTATTTAAATTTACTTATGTGAAGGCGAAAAAGTGATTATAATGAGGGGAGTTCGAGTCTTGTTTTGTTATTTGATACTTGCCGGATCGGTTTCTGCCCAGAATATTGAATCGTTGCTGATGGCAGGCGACCGTTCTGCATATAATGAAATCATGTCAGCGTTACAGAGAAAAGATTTCATTGAAGCGATTATCGGGCTTAACAGCTTTATCCCCGGTTACTCTTCATATGGTGACCTGTATTTTATAAGAGGAGTGGCAAGGATGCAGCTTAATGATGTTGAGGGAGCAAGAAAAGACTTTATCCTTGCAAAAGCTTCAGGGTATAAGGAAGAGAATATCAACTTTTTTATTTCAAAGGAATATCTTGTCGGCAGGCTGCTTAAAGATCTTAAAATGGAAATAAAGCTGGACTCTCTCAGAGAGTACCGTCCTGTAATAGAGTCCCGTGATACTATTCAGGGAGCTTTAAGACCTGAAAGGACCTGTTTCGATGTTTATTTCTACAACCTGACAGTTAAAATCCTTCCGGAATCAAAAAGCATACAGGGTAGTAACACGATATTTTTCAGGACGACTGCTGATACAAGGATTATTCAGATCGACCTGTTTCCCCGGTATACTATCACTTCGTTGAAACGGGATGGGAAAGATCTTATCTATACAAGAAATTATGGTGGAATCTTTATCGATTTTGGTGAGATAATCCCGGCAGGTAAAATGGAGGAAATAACAATTGAATATTCAGGGATCCCTATAGTTGCTCCGAAACCGCCGTGGAATGGAGGTTTTGTTTGGGAACAGGAGAAGAAGAGGTATAATGTCGGAGTAGCATGCGAACATCTTGGCGCAAGCTCGTGGTGGCCTAATAAAGACCATCTGTCGGATAAACCCGATTCAATGATAATCAATCTCCAGGTGCCTTATGGATATCAGGGGATTTCAAACGGTAATCTGAGGTCGCAGACCGATGTGGGAAGCGGCTATAACAACTTCGAATGGTTTGTCAGCTATCCCATTAATAATTATAACGTTACAATTTATATGGGAGATTTTGTGAACTTCAGCGAGGAGTTCACAAACAATTCGGGTAAGTACAGGATCGATTATTATGTCCTTCCGAAGAACCTTAAGAAAGCCAGGGAATACTATACTCAGACAAAAGATGTGATCGGTATATTTGAAAAGGCGTTCGGGGAATATCCGTTCCGTACAGATGGAGTAGGCCTGGTAGAGGCACCTTTTGAGGGAATGGAGCATCAGGGGGCAATTGCTATCGGAGGGGAATACGGTAAGAGCAATAATCGAAGGGATTACTGGACCAAAGATTATGATTATCTCGTAATACACGAACTGGCTCACGAATGGTGGGGCAATGCTGTGGCAATTGGTGATATGGCTGATGCCTGGATCAATGAAGGATTCGGAACATATTCCGAATTCCTTTTTGCAGAAGAAAAATTCGGATATCCTGAATATATAAGGGTAGCAGCATCCAACTTTTCATCAATTCTGAATATCTGGCCAATTGTTGGCGAACGTAATATTAACAGCAATACATTCCTGGGTGGAGATATCTACAATAAGGGAGCTGCAATGCTCAATAACCTCAGGTGTATTATAAACAATGATTCGTTGTTTAAAAGAATCATTAAAGACTTTTACCTGAAAAATATATACAGGATTGTTACTACTGATGACTTCATCCGTCACGTAAGGGATTATACAAATACAGATTATACCGGCTTCTTTAATAAATTCCTGTATGAAACTGATCCGCCTGTGCTTTCATGCAGCTATTCAATTGACAGGAAAAACAACCTTACCTTTAATTACCGGTGGACCAGGGTTGGTCCGGACTTCTCAATGCCTTTCTGTATTGCAGTAAATAATAAAGAATACATCAGGCTTAATGGTACCTCTTTCCCGCAAACATTCAGCTATGAAAATGTCAATTCATTTTTTCTGCCGAATGAATACAGGTATGAAAAGGAGCTTGTTCCACCGAATTCATTCACTTATTACTGGACGACATGGCCATTTTAAAAAGAAACGATAAGCGGCACATAATATTGATTGTCCTCCTGGCCATTTTTAATGTGGTCCTGCATTTACTCTTTATCAATAACCTTGAATATCACCGTGATGAGCTGCTCTATTTCTCCCTTGGGCAGCATCCTGATGTTGGATTTGCTACTGTTCCGCCTCTGATAGGATGGATTGCCTGGCTAATGCAGAATACCGTTGGATATTCCGTATTTGCAGTAAGGCTGTTTCCTGCCCTGATAAGCGGAGTAATGGTGTTTCTGGTCGCTGGTATTGCCAGAGAGCTTGGAGGAAATCACTATGCCCGTCTGCTGGCAGCACTGGGATTAATTACAGCAACTTTTGCACAACGCACATTCTTTCTCTTTCAGCCTGTTCATATCGATGTCCTGTTCTGGACACTTGCAATATACCTGATCATTAAGTATATTAACACAGAATCAGATAGATACCTGCTGGTTTTTGGGATTGTGGCAGGCTTATCCCTGCTTAATAAATACCTTATCGGTCTGTTATACCTGATTATCCTCGTATTGCTCCCTTTCACCAGACACCGGAACATCTTCAGAAAAAAAATGTTCTGGATTGGAATATCGGCAGGTTTTATTGTATTTCTCCCAAACCTCATCTGGCAGCTCCTCAACGGTTTGCCCGTTATAGAACATTTGTCGGAGCTTGCAAGGACACAACTGGTGAATGTTAACAGGGAATCATTCCTTACCGAGCAGCTGATAATGCCAGGAGGTTCCTCGATACTTACAATAGCAGGATTGCTTGGTCTTGTATTTAATAAGAAGAACCGGAAGTATAGAATCCTTGGATTTGTTGCCATCGCGGTGATTGTTTCACTTATGATTATGCGAGGTAAAAGCTACTACACCATCGGCATCTTCCCTTTCCTGATTGCCGCCGGTGCAGTCTTTTTTGAAATAACCCTGAAAAGATGGTACCTAAGACTGGCATTACCTTTGATTTTGATATTTATTTCATACTTGCTTCTGCCGTTTGGCTTGCCGGTTTATAAAACTGCAGGTCTGATAAAATATTTCGATATACTTGAAACAAAATACGGTATTGACATCGGCAGAACATTTGAGGATGGATCGAAGCATTCACTGCCACAGGATTATGCAGATATGATTGGATGGGAGGAGCTGGCCAGGATTACCGAAAAGGCATGGGATATGGTCCCGGATACGAAATCATCATTTATTTATTGTGAGAATTACGGACAGGCGGGAGCTATAACTGTAATAGGAAAGAAATACGGGCTTCCGGAGGCTGTTTCCTTTCATGAAAGTTTCAGGTACTGGATACCATCAGAATTTGACCCGGATATAACTTCATTTATTTACATTAATGATGAGCTGGGAGAAGACGTGCAGATGCTGTTCAGTAATATCACCAGGGTGGGAAGTATATCGGATCCCGATGCCAGGGAGTACGGTACAGGAGTTTATCTGTGCCGTGATCCGGTCGCAAGCTTTAACAAATTCTGGGTGGTAAGAATTAAGAGTTTGGATGATTGATTCCGTTTTTATCTGATCTCTAAAAGCTATCAACAAAATGCAGGTTCTGATTATGCAGGTATGGCGGGTACAATCTGCAACACACTTTATCTTTGTTCTGTTTCCCTGATAATATACTGTATCTATGAAAATCCCTGGAAGCATCCTCAGAATCAGTGCTGCACTGATAGCGTTCTTAATATTAACGTTTCTCGCAATCATTGTTTACGCTCTGATATCCGACTACAAGCCGGAAGAAAAGGAAATAGTTTATACTTCAGACAAGACCGAAAGGATAAGCGATACGGTTGAAATCTCGTTGCTTACATGGAATATCGGATATTGCGGACTTGACAGGGAAATGGATTTCTTTTATGATGGAGGTACCAGAGTAAGGACTCCGGAGGAAAAGTGTTATGAGAATATTGATACTGTGAAGAAGTTTCTTATGCAGAATGATACAATCGATTTCATTTTGCTTCAGGAGATCGATTTAAAAAGCAAACGGAGCTATAGAGTTAATGAGTTTGAAACTTTCAGTGAGTCACTTACGGAATACATACCTTTTTTTGCAGTGAATTATGATGTCTTCTTTGTTCCGGTTCCGCCGTCATCTCCTATGGGAAAGGTGTTATCGGGGATAGCTGTGTTCAGCAGGTTTCTGCCGGCTTCAGTGACAAGGTTCTCATTCCCCGGAAAATATGGTTTTCCAAAGCAGCTTTTCATGCTCGACAGATGTTTTGTGATGAGCCGTTATCTGTTGGAAAACGGGGGAGAACTGCTGGTGATCAATACTCACAATGAGGCCTTCGATCCCGGTCAGATCCGCAGGGCACAGATGGCATATCTCAAAGATTTACTTCTTGCTGAATATCAAAAAGGTAATTATATAATTGCAGGAGGTGACTGGAATCAGTCTCCTCCCGATTTTAAACCTGAATTTACCGGTCACCACGTAAATAATGATCAGATGATGCTTAATTCTGATTACCTTCCTTCCGGATGGAAATGGGTGTATGATAACACTGAACCGTCAAACAGGTCGGTTATTGCACCATATGACCGTGAAACGACAACCACAACTGTCATTGATTTCTTCCTGATTTCTCCCAATGTTGAATGTATTTCAGTGGATTGCGTCAACCTCGACTTCAGGAATTCAGACCATAATCCGGTAAGGATGAAGGTCAGGCTCAAATAATAACATTCTCAGTGAATTTATTACATATAAAATCTTGACAGCACATTAACAATTTTGTTTAATTTTGGTTATACCTGTAGTTGATTTTTTCTGGATGTAGAAACTGGTTGTTCAAAATATAAGCATATGAATTTTTCGGACTTTATAACCCATCACGGTAAACGGGTAAACAAGGAGGCATTTGTAAATCTTGTCCAGGTATCTAAAACCGACGGGAAAATAAATAAGGAAGAAATGGAACTTCTCCATAAGGAGGGCAGGAAATTCGGGCTGACTGATCCTGAGATAGACAAGCTGATTCATTCGGAAAGGCATCATTCCTATCATCCCCCGTATTCACTGGATGAAAAATTCGAGCACCTTTATAATGTTGCAGGGATGATCCTCGCCGATGACGTGGCCGATCAGAAGGAGCTAAAGATGATCAGGCGGTTTGCTATTGAGGCAGGCTTCAGGGATGATGTTATCGACAAGCTGCTAGACCTTCTGCTGGAAGGCGTAAGGAAAGGTGAGGACGAGGAAAAACTGCTGCATCAGTTCAAAAAGATCCTTCGGGGCTGATTCCGGCGCTGGCAAATTAAACGGAATCTCCCGGCAATCCCGGTAAATAGAAATATTTGTCCAGTATCTGAACTATTCGTAATTTTGTTTAGAATCTAAACAATTCAACAATGAACAACGAGCTTCAGACTCTGATCGACTTATTCCTTAAGATACTTCACCTGTATTCTCTGATCAGCAAAAAACCAAAGGATTATGGAACGGGAGACCTTCTCTATTTTACCGAGATCCATACCATCACAATGGTTGGGAAGAACAGGAAAATTAATATGACCAGCCTGGCCGGGATGATGGGAGTATCAAAAGGTGCTATTTCGCAAACCATAAAAAAGCTGGTCAGCAAGAATCTTATTATAAAAACAAATCTTCACAACAGGAAGGAGATCAACCTTACTTTATCAGAAAAAGGCCGCCAGGCATTTAAAGGTCAGAAATCCATGCAAAAGGAGATTTTTACGTTTGCTTCAGCCCTTTATAATAGAGGCACACCTGAGCAGAGGGATCTTGTCAGGCGTTTATTCATTGAAATCAGTGCAAATATGCAGATGCGCATTAAAGTTCTGGAATCAGCAGGTAAAAGCCGGATATATGAAAATTAGTCGCATTATTATATTCTTTCTGGTCCCTCAGTCTCTGCTGGGTCAGATTATCCTGGATGAATACATAAAATACGGACTTGAGAACAACCTCGCCCTGAAGCAGAAACAATCGGACTATCAGAGCAGTATCGAGGCATTGCGTGAAGCACGTGGCCTGTTTTACCCGAGCATAAGTTTTAATGCCCGCTATACAAGGTCGGAAGGAGGAAGAGTAATTGATTTTCCCGTCGGAGATCTCCTGAATCCTGTTTATGCAACCCTGAACAGCCTGACTTCATCCGATCTGTTCCCGATGATTGAAAATCAGCAGGTCAGGTTCCTGCGACCCCGGGAGCATGAAACTAAGATCCGGATCGCACAGCCTCTGTTTAATACTGATATCTATTACAATACAAGGATAAAAAAGGAGCTGACAGTTGTTGAAGAAATGGATATGGAACAATACAGGCGCGAGCTTGTTGCGGAAATCAGGAAGGCTTATTATGATGCGGCTATGACGGAAGCCCTTCTGTCAATGCTTAATGATATCAGGAAGCTCCTGGTGGAAAACATCAGGGTCAACAGGAAACTTATTGCCAATAATAAGATTACTCCCGATTACCTGTATCGTTCCGAAGCTGAGCTTGACAAATTTGACCAGGATCTGCTGAATGCGGTAAAGAACAATAAAATAGCCTGTGCATATTTTAATTTTCTGTTAAACAAACCTCTTACTGACAGCATTATAATACAGCAGCCGGCTTCATTCCCGGTACTCTCTCAGTTGACAGACATATATACACGTTCCGCCCTTGAAAACAGGGAGGAGATCAGGAAACTGGAGAACTATGAAAATATATCGGAGCTTCAGGTAAAAATGAATCAGGCAGAAAGGCTCCCTGAGCTTTTCGTAGTTGCTGATTACGGATTCCAGGGGGAAAAATATGTTTTTAACAGCGACCAGGATTATATGCAGGCATCCGCTGTTCTGACCTGGAACCTGTTTGAAGGGTTCCGTAACAGATCAAAGATACGGCAGGCATTGCTGCAGAAAGAGATTACGGAAAACAAGCTCAGGGAAGCAAAGAAGCAAATTGAGATGCAGGTAATGGAAGCCCTCCACGAACTGGCGGCAGCAGAAAAAGGTATTGCAGCTGCTGAAAGCCGGTTGAAAAATGCCGGGGAAAGCTTCAGACTGACAGAAAAGAAATATTCAGAAGGACAGGCCAGCATGATTGAGTTTATTGATGCAAGAACGGCAATGACCCAGGCACATGAGAATCTTATTATTTCGAAATTCAGTTACCTGTCGGCGTTTGCTGAATTCGAAAAAGTAACAGCTGCAAACACGATAGAATAATCCGATATGCATATGAAACTGATAAAGTTCTTATTTTTCCTTTTACTGATCTCTCCGGTTGATTGCAGAAATGTTGAAGTACGGGCGCCTTCAGGGGAGATCAGCAGAGTAAGAGTAATCACTGTGAAGCTTGAAGCAGTTGCACTTCCTGTCCACTCCGGCGGAATACTTGCCACAGCAGAGGATATAAGGCTGTCGTTCAAGACAGGAGGAGTTGTAGGGAAAATAAATGTGAATGAAGGCGATAAAGTAAAGGAGGGGCAGGTTCTGGCTTCTCTTGATCTTGCCGAGATAAGCGCCAATGTCAGTCTTGCTGCAAACCTCTATGAAAAAGCCCGGCGCGATCTGGCACGAGTAAAGAATCTGTATGCCGACACAGTTGCAACACTCGAGCAGCTCCAGAACGCAACCACTGCTCTGAATGTGGCAAGATCGAACCTTGAGATTGCTGAATTCAATCTTGCACATTCCACTATAAAAGCTCCTGATGAAGGAGTAATTCTCAGGCAGCTGGTAAGGACAAATGAAATGGTGGCTTCGGGTTACCCGGTATTCCTGTTCGGTACCTCAGGCAAATTCTGGAAAGTCAGATCAGGCTTCTCCGACAGGGATGTTGTTAAAATATATCCCGGTGATTCTGCTGTTGTAAGGTTTGATGCCTGGCCCGGTGTTGATTTCAGAGCGACAGTTGACAGGGTCAGCGGGATATCAAATCCGATGACAGGAACCTATGAGATTGAGCTTATTATGGAGGGTAAAGGATACCGTCTTGCTTCAGGTTTTGTGGCATCGGTCGATGTTTTTCCTGCTTCAGAACAGAATATGGTACTGCTTCCGGTGTCCGCAATTGTTGATGCAGCCGGGAACAAGGGCTCAATTTGGTCGGTATCCGATTCGGGTACTGTTTTTAAGATCGAGACGCAGATTGAAACCATCTCGGGACAGATGGTCGCAGTAAAAGGCATACCCGGAGGGATCAGCAGGATAGTATCCGAAGGAGCAGCATATCTCAGGGAAGGCGAAAAAGTATTGATAGTTGAGTAGCATTTCCCCGGGACCCTCAGACCCTCAAACCCTCAGACCATCAGACCCTCAGACCCTCAGACCCTCAGACCATCACACCCTCAGACCATGAAGATCTCCGAATTAGCAGTTAAACACTATCAGTTCACAATAGTCCTGTTCCTTCTGCTTGTTTCACTCGGGATATATTCCTATCTGAAAATTCCGCAGGCTGAGGATCCCGAATTCCCCATCCCGATCTTCCCGGTTTTTGCCATTTTCCCGGGTGCCTCCCCGGCAGATATTGAACAGCTTGTTATTGATAAGGTTGAAGAGAGTCTCAACGAGCTTGAGGATATTGTAAAGATTTATTCTGAAATAAGAGAAAGCCTCGGGATAATTGTCATTGAATTCACCTCTGATTCTGATCCCGATGAGAAATATGACGAAATCCTGCGCCAGATAAATTCGATCCGGCCTTCACTTCCGCAGGACCTTTACAGCATTGAAGCGGTCAAGATACAGGCCGGGAACACAAATATTATTCAGAGTGCTCTGGTGTCGGAGAGTACTGAATATTCTGAATTAAGCAGGCTTGCTGAGGACCTCGAAAATGAGATTTCCGCTCTTCCCGGTGTCAGGAAAGCCGAAGCGGTAGCATACCCTGAAAGAGAGTTGAGTGTTGAGATCGATCTGCCGGAAATGGCAGAGTTGCATATTACTGCTAACCAGGTAATAAATGCAATCCAGAGTGAAAACGCAAACATTCCGGGAGGCAGCATTGAGGTTGGCGGCCGAAAGCTGAATGTAAAGACCAGCGGCAGTTATGAAAGTCTTGAGGAGGTAAGGATGACAATTGTTGGCGCTGATAAAGGACAGGTAGTATATCTGAAGGATATAGCTGAAGTAAGCTGGCAGTATGAAGATCTTAAGTATTACGGCAGGTATAATGGGAAGAAGGCTGTATTTATCGTTGCGAGCATGAAGAAAGCACAGAATATCCACAAGGTACGCAACTCCGTTTATGAAGTCTTTGATTCATTTGAGAAAAGTCTCCCTGCAGGCATTACCCTCGAAAGAGGTTTCGATCAGGCAGAGAACGTAAAAGTCAAGCTGGGCCGCCTTCAGAGGGATTTCCTGATTGCCTTTATCCTTGTGCTTATTACCCTTATGCCGTTGGGATTAAGAGCTTCGGGAATTGTGATGATCTCAATCCCGTTATCTGTTCTGATAGGTATTACCGGTCTTTATCTTATCGGATTCAGCATCAACCAGCTGAGCATTGTCGGCGCAGTTATTGCACTTGGCCTCCTGGTCGATGATTCGATCGTGGTGGTTGAGAACATTACCAGGTGGGTCAGGGGAGGGGCCAGACCTGAAACGGCATCTGTTGAGGCAACAAAACAGATTGGTCCGGCAGTAATGGGCTGTACGGCCACGCTGATCCTTGCTTTCCTGCCCCTTATGTTCCTGCCGGGGAAAGCCGGCCAATACATGCGTACGCTGCCAACATCAGTGACCTTTATTGTCCTTGGATCACTTTTAGTTGCTCTTACCGTAATCCCTTTTATTACAAGCAAATTACTGGCAGGAGATGTTGATCCGAGAGGGAACATTGTACTTAGGGGATTTCACAAAGCGATTGATTTCACCTATGGCAGGGCACTCCATTGGTCACTTGACAATCCGGTCAAGACAGTGATCTTTGCGGCTTTCCTGTTCTTCAGCTCACTTTTTCTTATTAAAACCATAGGATTCAGCCTTTTCCCTAAAGCAGGACTACCGCAATTTCTTATTACTGTAGAAACACCGAGGGGAAGCAACATACATGAAACTGATAAAGCCGTAAGGTTCGTTGAGTCTGTACTCAGCGAAAAGGAAGGGGTTGTTTATTATATGTCGAATATAGGCAAGGGGAATCCCATGATCTACTACAACTCTTTTCAGAAAAGTGAACAGGCTACAACCGGGGAGATCCTTTGTGAGATAAAGCGGGAGATTGTACCGGAAATAGAAACATATGTTGATAATCTGAGGGACACTCTCAACACCTATGTGAATGCTAAGATTTATGTCAGGGAATTTGAGAACGGGTCACCAGTTGATGCTCCGATCGCATTAAGGCTTGTTGGCGGGAATCTCGATACTCTGAAGCGTTATGCCGGGATTATCGAAGACATTTTCAGATCGAACGAAGCCGCAATATATATTAAAAACCCCCTGAGTCAGACACTTACAGAATTAAAGGTGGCAATTAATACTGAAAAGGCCGGTATGTTTGGGGTACCGACAGTTGAAATTGACAGGACTATCAGACTCGGACTTGCAGGTGTTGTTGCCGGAAAATACCGTGATACTGACGGGAAAGAGTACTCAATAAATGTGAGGTTGCCGGAAAGAGAGTCGGACCCGTCACGGATCCTCGATGATATTTATTTTTCGTCCCTTACTGGCGCACAGATTCCTCTTTCACAGCTGGCAAGGATTGAGTTTTCAGCTTCACCTACACTGGTACAGCACTATAACAATGAACGATCGATCACAGTAGCTTCTTCGGTCAGAACAGGCTATAACACCGATAATGTTACAAAACAGATACTTGCTGAAGTCAGAAAGTTGAAACTGCCTGCCGGATACAAGATCATTGAGGCAGGTGAGATTGAGAGCAGGAAGGAGAGCTTTGAAGGGATAGGAACAGCAATCCTGGTTGCCATTTTCGGGATATTTGCTGTTCTGATCCTTGAATTCCGGACCTTCAAAGGAACACTGATAGTACTGTCAGTAATTCCCCTGGGGATAATCGGAGGGCTGCTGATGTTATTGATCACAGGATATACACTGTCATTTGCTGCAGCAATAGGATTCGTTGCGATGATAGGCATCGAGATAAAGAATTCGATTCTCCTGGTCGATTTTACAAACCAGCTGCGCAAACAGGGAGTCCCCCTCGGCGAATCAATAATCAAAGCGGGGGAGATAAGGTTTTTACCGGTGCTTCTAACCACCCTGACCGCTGTTGGAGGATTATTACCCATTGCCCTCAGTAAATCGAATCTGTATTCACCCCTTGCTTTCGTCATAATAGGAGGACTGATCACCTCAACACTACTGGCGAGGCTCGTCACACCGGTAATGTATAAGCTTTTACCGCCAAAGGTTTAATACAACCGGAGACACTTGATAACTGCACAGCGTGCTTATAAACAAATCAATTTCCGAATTAAAATTGACTCAATCTGTGATTTATTCTGATTTTGTCATCCGTTATTTTGTAATTTATTGTTAACTTGTACGGATAATTACCTGATCTTTAACCAAACATATACTTACAGAAATGAGAATCCTTATTACCGGATTTGTCGCTTTCGTGATCTGGTGTTTTGTTTCAGCATGGTTGTATAACGACAAGCTGTTGCCTGCAATGAACAAAAACAAGCCAGCCCCGGAACAGGCAATTCCTGAATCCCTTACAAGAGAGGCAGATTCTTTAATGAAGCTTAAAGCATCAATGCCTGAGGAACTGACGATCTGCTTTGAATTTGATGATGCCAGGTTCAAAGCTGATCCGCAAACCGACAACAGCATTGCCCGGTTTAAAGCATGGCTTGATAAATATCCGGGATCAATGATATCTGTAACCGGTCATACAGACATTGTCGGGACACCTGAATATAACAATGATCTTGGTCTGAAGAGAGCCCAGGTCATTGCGAAATATCTTGAAAGCCAGGGAATAAATCGCGGAAGGATAACTGCAGAATCGAGAGGGGAGAATGAGCCTGCTGCAGGCTACATCACAAAAGAAGAGAGAGCGAAGAACAGAAGAACAGTAATATCAGTTAAAATGTAATAAAAATGGAACTATTAGTTATAGTATTTGCAAAGTCTGTGGCAGGAAATGTAATTACAATAATTGCATTGCTGCTTGTTTCTGCCATAATAGGTTACCTTACTGCCTGGTTCTATGCCAAATCTGTCTACACTCCGATAATCAAAGGCCTTGAAGAGGAAAAGGCTGATCTCCAGAAACAGGTTGCCGGTTTAAAGGAAGATATCAGCAGGCTCAACAAAAAGGTCGATGGCCTGAATGAGCAGATTGCCGGGCTCGAAAAATCAGCCGCTGACAAAGACGGGATAATAGCAGATCTCAGAAAAAAGGTTAAGGAATAGATAATTCGTCATTATTAGCCACGGAGTCGCACGGATTTTCACGGAGAAACCGCGAAGTACAAAAAAATGTTACTTTGCATATAATCCCGTGTTAATCAGTGTACTCCGTGGTTAAAACCTGATACCCTGAATGAGCAGATTACTGGGCTTGAGAAGACTGTTTCTGAAAAAGACGGGATAATCGCAGACCTGTTGCAGCTCTGCAGGGGCTTATTTGTAACATAAAATCGCTTTTTTATGTTATCAATCCTGTAATTGGTCAAAACGAAATTGCCTGAAGACGTTTAAGTTGCACTAAATTCATATCTTTTCATCAGGATTTTAACTGATTCGCTTTTCTTCCGGAGGAATACTGGTTTTATGACCAAAAGTGCAAAATATCTTGTTCTGGCAGGATCGTTTCTGATATTGGGTGGGGAAATCCTTTGCCAGAAAATACTTTATCATAATGCAAACAATATCAATGCGCGTTTTGATACCTTCGTAATAGATAATGGAAAATCCGATCCTGCTGTAACCAGTATAATGCAGGACAGGAAAGGATTTATCTGGTGCGGCACCGAAACCGGATTGTACAGGTTTGACGGAATCAACTATTACAAATACAGCTACGGGGAAAATGAATACTCCCTTCATGGCGCTTTCTTACAAAGTATATTTGAAGATTCTAACGGTAACATCTGGGTTGGTACTTATGGTGCACTTAACCGGATTGATTTAAATTCAGACAGGATCTCTTACTTTATTCCTGATACAACTGATATTATCAGTCCCGACAATACAATCAGGCTGATAAATGAAGACAGAAACGGCCTTCTGTGGCTGATTACCGACAGGGACATTTTTACTTTTGACAGCGAAAGTCAATCTTTTACACGGTTTGGAATCGATTCGCTTGCATGGCGTTCAGGCCATAATCCGATTGTCTGTGAATATGATAGGTTTCTGGAGGATAAATCGGGAAGAATATGGATAGCAACTGATAACGGCCTCTACCTTTTTGATAAAGAATGGAGAAGGTTCTATCCCGGAGAAAATGATTTATGTACATCGGAAAAATGCAAAATCAACTGTGTCAGAGAAGATAAACGGGGTATGATCTGGTTTGGTACCGAAGACAAGGGTTTAATGAAAATAACTGATCCGGAAAAAGGATTATATGAACAGGTAAAATTAATTTATACTGACCGCATCACATCCAATATTAAAAAAATAATAACTACAGTTACAGATATATTTACTGATACATCAGATTATCTCTGGATAACTGGAAATAATGCTCTGACTAGACTTAATCCGCAAAATGGTGAGACAGCAGGCTATTACCTGTCTGACAAACATGTTACCAAGAAATGGGAAAACGACCTGAGGATCAACAGAATATTCGGAGGGAATGATGGAAGTCTTTGGTTTATTGATCTTTACAAGGGGCTCATGTTTCGTTTTGTCCGAGGAACAGAGTATCTGTTCTTGTACTATGTGCCTGCTAATATAGACTTTACATGCATTCAGGACAATACAGGAAATTTCTGGATTGGTAGTGTGGCAAATCATATGTTCCGGCTTGTAGCCGACTCTTTGCCGTTTATGGCCATGCCAATTAATAGTAATGAATGGGTGGAATCCACACGGCGGACAGCAATTACTGAGGATGATCAGGGAACAATATGGCTGGCGGTAACAGGTGGTATTTACAGTATTAAAGAATCTGATATTACTCATGGATCTGCACTTAAAAAACTGGCTATTCCGGGTATTGATGTTCCGGCCAAGTGTATTTACAGGGACAATTCAGGTAATTCATGGTTTGGTCTGGTAAGGGGAACTATAGTGAAATATGATCCTGACAGGAATCTGTTCAGGGAATTCAGATTACCAATTGATGATTTCACACCGGCATATTCAGGAGTCCCATATGTTTTTGCAGAAGATAAATCAGGCACAATCTGGGTTGCGACCAGAATTGAAGGAATTTTTAAGTTACCGGCCGGAGCAAAGCGTTTTGAAAAGCACATTGATTATGATGAGTTATCAGGTAAGAACAGTGAAGCGTATCTGGAGGATTTTATTGTCGACAGCAGTGATGAATTATGGATCGCCACATATGACGGATTGTTCAGAACAGATAATTACAAAACCAAAATAACCGATTATACCGGATTCGATAATACCGGCAGGACAATTAATAACAATTACCTGAGGATCTCTGAGGACAGCAACAGGAATATATGGATACTGAATTCACAGGGAGGACCTTATCTGTTCAACAGAAAGGCCGGGACTTTTTCAAAAGTAAAGATACCTGAGCTTTCCGGGGCGATGGGATTCAGTGACCTGCTTCTCGACAACGACGGCAGAATATGGTTGACCAGATATGACCGGATAACCGTTATTGATACTCTTAAGAAGAATGCAAAGGATTTCTATATGCCGGTCAAGGGATTTGAAGCTCAGTCATTCAGCCTGAAATCAGGTATCAATCTGTTTATGGTGGGAAACAGGTTGATGATAATCAAAAGGGTCATACCTCTGAACCGGGAGAAACCTCCTGTCTATATCACTAACTTGTATGTTAACGATAAGGAATTTAAAACTCTTTATCCACGGACTGAACCTGTAACGGATATCAAGAAAATTGATCTCAGATACGACCAGAACAACATCAGGATAGGGTATGCTGCCCTGAATTACAACAGACCGTTATTTAATCAATACCGGTACTTTATGAAAGGACTGGACAGGGATACCGTGCAGGCAGGCTCTGATATGACTGTTGAATACAGACAGATGCCGCCCGGAAGATATGAATTCTGGGTTACGGGATCAAATAATGATGATATCTGGAATCCGGCAGGAACTTCATTCGAAATACATATCCATCCGCCATGGTACAGGTCCACCGTGGCTTATATCCTGTATATCCTTACCCTGATTTCAATTATTGCAGGTTACATAAGATACAGGACATACAGTCTTATAAAAGACAAAGCCTTACTTGAAGGTCAGATAAAGGAACATACCGCGGAGCTTGAAAGAAAAAATCTTCAGCTTGCAGAAACAGACAGGCTTAAAACTGATTTTTTTACAGGGATTTCGCATGAGATACGGACACCTCTCTCACTTATAATTGATCCGCTTGAAAAGCTGTCAGGGAAGGAGGGCCTTGATGAAAAAACATCAGGAATTATCGAGATAATGCAGAGGAACGCTCAGAGGCTGATGCAGCTTGTCACCCAGCTTCTCGACATATCGCGCCTTGATGCCGGTAAAATGAAGATCACATTGATTGAGGGAGACCTGATAAAGCACCTGCGTATGCTTGTTTATGAATTTCTTTCTCTTGCAGAAAGCAGGCAAATTAAATATATCGCCGAATTACCTGATTACGAATTTGTAACATTATTCGACAGGGACAAGATTGAGAAAGTTGTATCAAACCTGCTTTCAAATGCCTTTAAGTTCACTCCTCAGGACGGGACAGTGAAATGCACAGTTGAAATCCTCCGTAATGAAGAGGGAAAAACAAAGGACACTCTTAAAATCAGAGTCTCAGATTCGGGGTCGGGTATCAGCAGGGAGCATCTTGGGAGGATATTCGACAGGTTTTACAGGGTCGAAGGGATTAATGAATACGGCGGAACCGGTATCGGCCTTACTATTACTCAGGAATTGATACGGCTGATGCACGGAGAAATCACGGTTGTTAGTGAAAAGGATACTGGATCTGAATTTTCAGTTACTATTCCACTCGGAAGTGAACACCTGGATGAAGATGAGTATGTCATTATCGGAAAAGAAGAAGCTGCTCCGGAAAAACCGGTTAATACAATGAGGAGCATTCTGACCAAGGCGGGAACAGAGCTGCCGCGCGAAGGGAAGATGAGCCTCCTTATAATCGAAGATAATGCTGATTTACGTAACTACCTGCAGTCCAATCTTTCGGATGAGTATAATGTTATGTGTTCAGAAAATGGCGGTACCGGACTTCATACAGCATTTACAATGATGCCCGATCTTATAGTTACGGATATTATGATGCCCGACCTTGACGGGATTTCATTATGTGACCGGCTGAAGAACAACGAACTTACAAGTCATATTCCGGTAATATTACTTTCGGCAAAGAGCACCCTTGCTGATAAGATAAAGGGCCTGGAGTCTGGCGCGGATGACTATATAATAAAGCCATTCAGCATAGATGAACTGAAAATCAGGATCTCAAATCTGATGTCACTGCGTGAAAAGCTAAGGCTGAAATACAGCAATCTGGGTAGATTTACTGCAAGAAAGGATAATATAAAGTCAGTCGATGACAGGTTTATGGAGAAGGTTATTCATATTATAGAGGAAAATGTGAGGGATTTTGACTTTAGTGTTGCATTGCTCCACGAGAAAGCGGGAATGAGCAGGATGCATCTTACACGGAAGCTGAAGATCCTTACAGGATTGACCCCGGGTATCCTTATCCGGAACATCCGTCTGGAAAAGTCAGCAGAGCTGATACTGCATAAAGCAGGAAATATGACTGAGATTGCCAACAGTGTCGGATTCTCAAATCCTTCATACTTTACAAAATCTTTCAGGCAATATTTTGGTGTGTCGCCAAAAAATTATTCGAAACATTAGCTGTTTCAATAAATCCGTGTTAACCCGTACCCTCCGTGGTTTCAGTCCTCTATCGCTGAATGGTATTCCTGGAGGGAGCGGACCATGTAATTGCCATTGTGCCGGTCCTTGATACCTTCGGTAGCAGAGCGTGCAGCAGAAGTGGTGGTGATGTAGGGGATTTTATATTTGATAGCGTTCTTCCTGATATACGAATCATCATATTCGCTGAGGCGGTCTGCAGGTGTGTTTATCACAAGATTAATCTCTTTGTTCTTGATTGCATCAACAATATTTGGTCTTCCCTCGTGGACTTTAAGGATCAGTTCGGCTTCAATTCCGTGGTTGGCGAGGAACCGCTTAGTACCGCCTGTAGATAATATCCTGAAACCCAGATCTCTGAAATTCCTGGCAACATCAATTATGCGGTTCTTGTCACGGTCGGCAATTGTTATCAGGACGGTTCCCTCTATAGGAAGCGGGGATTGAGTTGCCTCCTGCGATTTAAAGAATGCCATTCCGTATGTATCAGCCATCCCCAGCACCTCCCCCGTGGAGCGCATCTCAGGCCCAAGCAGAGGATCGATGGCAGGGAACATATTGAACGGGAAGACAGCCTCTTTGACACCATAGTGCCTGAATGACCTGTTCTTAAGGTTAAAGTCGGGCAGCTTTTGTCCCATCAGGATCTGTGTTGCTATCCTTGCCATCGAGATGTTGCATACTTTGGAGACCAGGGGAACTGTACGCGATGCCCTCGGATTTGCTTCTAGGATATAGACCACGTCTTCATAAATGGCATATTGTATGTTCAGAAGGCCGACCACCTTCAGTTCCATTGCGATCCGGCGGGTATAGTCGTAAATAGTTTTCTTATGTTCTTTCGGGATTATAACAGGAGGTATCACACACGCTGAATCGCCGGAATGTATGCCGGCATATTCAATGTGCTGCATAATGGCGGGGACAAATGCATCAACGCCGTCAGACAACGCATCGGCTTCTGACTCGATGGCGTCTTCGAGGAACAGATCGATAAGCAGCGGCCTGTCGGGAGAGACACCCACGGCTGCCGTTACATACTGCTCGAGCATCTCTTCGTCGAGAATGATCTTCATCGCTCTCCCGCCAAGGACATACGATGGCCTGATCATCAGCGGGTATCCGATCCTTTTCGCAATCGTCAGGGCTTCTTCGAGATTGCTTGCCATTCCCGATTCCGGCTGGGGTATCCCCAGCTTGTTTATTACATGGCGGAACCTGTCGCGGTCTTCAGCCAGATCAATTGTTTCGGGAGTGGTTCCAAGTATTTTAACACCTGCCTCTGCAAGCTCCTTTGCCAGATTCAGTGGTGTCTGCCCTCCGAACTGGACTATGACTCCTTCAGGTTTTTCCTTCTCATAGATGCTCAGGACGTCCTCTGCAGTAAGCGGTTCGAAATAAAGCTTGTCAGAAGTATCGTAATCCGTCGATACCGTTTCAGGATTACAATTTACCATTATGGATTCAAATCCTGCATCACGGATGGCAAATGCAGCATGAACGCAGCAATAATCAAACTCAATGCCCTGCCCGATCCTGTTCGGGCCTCCTCCAAGCACCATTATCTTCTTTCTGCCGCTGACCTCTACCTTATCAGGGGCATTATAGGTCGAGAAGTAATAGGCAGCATTTTTAACACCGCTGACAGGGACAGGCTCCCATGCTTCCGTCACTCCAAGTGAAATCCTCCTTGCCCTGAGTTCTTTTTCAGGTATTTCGAGCAGTTTCGACAGATACCTGTCAGCAAATCCATCCTTCTTTGCCTGAATAAGCAGTTCATCCGGCATAATACCGCCTTTAAACGCAAGTAACTTTTCTTCCTCCTCAACCAGCTCCTTCATCTGCTCAATAAACCATGGTTTAATGTGAGTTCTTCTGTAAAGATCCTCAATGCCGGCTCCTTTCCGTAATGCTTCATACATTATGAACTGCCGCTCGCTTGATGGGTGTTTGAGCAGGTTCATCAGTTCATCCAGAGGCTTCTTATTGAAATCCCTGGCAAATCCGAGCCCGTAGCGTCCGATCTCGAGGGAACGTATGGCTTTCTGAAGAGCTTCCTTGTATGTCTTCCCGATGCTCATCACTTCTCCCACAGCCTGCATCTGTGTACCCAGCTTGTCCTCGAGTCCTTCGAATTTCTCGAATGCCCACCTGGCAAATTTCACCACAACATAATCGCCCCATGGTGTGTACTTATCAAGAGTGCCTTCACGCCAGTAGGGGATCTCATCGAGTGTCAGACCGCCTGCAAGAAGGGAGGAAACAAAAGCGATAGGAAACCCTGTGGCTTTTGAAGCAAGAGCCGATGACCTTGACGTTCGGGGATTGATCTCTATAACAACTATCCTGCCCGTTACCGGATCATGTGCAAACTGTATGTTGGTGCCTCCGATTACCTCGATGGCTTCAACGATTGAATAAGAATATTTCTGAAGACGTTTCTGCAGCTCAGGATCAATCGTCAGCATCGGGGCCGTGCAGAAAGAATCTCCGGTATGGACACCCATTGCATCGACATTCTCGATAAAGCAGACCGTTATCATCTGGTTCTTTGCATCCCTTACTACTTCCAGCTCCAGCTCTTCCCATCCGACAACAGATTCCTCAACAAGCACCTGGTTGACAAGGCTGGCAGACAAGCCCCTGCCTGCTATGGTCTGTAGCTCCTCAATGTTATATACAAGTCCGCCGCCGGTCCCTCCAAGTGTATAGGCAGGCCGTATGACAACCGGGTAACCCAGCTCTGCAGCTGCCTGTTCTGCATCTTCAACAGTATTGACAGCTTTGCTCTTTGGCATTTCAATACCCAGCCGGTTCATGGTTTCCTTGAATGCAACCCGGTCCTCTCCCCGTTCAATGGCATCTACATTAACTCC
>JADDYF010000082.1 GCA_015712185.1 Bacteroidales bacterium | reverse complement strand
CGATAATATGATTAGCGAAATAGGTATAAATCAGGACAATTACGGAAAGATTCTGGTGTCAACTCTCGAGGCGGTAAACAATGCAATTGTACACGGCAATAAATCGGATCTGAACAAGCTGGTAAAAATTGACATAACTTTCAGGAACAATATGCTGAAAGTAACAGTTACCGATGAAGGAAGAGGATTCAAGCCTGCAGAAGTCCCTGATCCGACAAAACCGGAAAATATCGAAAATATTACGGGAAGAGGCGTCTTTCTCATGTCAAATCTCGCCGACAGCATAAAATTTAACAAAAAGGGTAACAGCGTAACTATGACCTTCCAGAATATAATTTCAAAGAACGGAAAGGAAAAATAGTTAAAGGTTACTTTCTCCGGCAAAGGAGCCGAAATCATAATTACTTTTGTATTAAATTATATTGCATTTGGTTCAGACTAATGTGATGATCAAATGAAGACAAGGATTTTTTATGATGGTCTGAAGTTCAGGTTAAAAGGATGGAAGAAAACTGAAGAAGTTATCGGTGAAATAATAATAAAAGAAAATAGATTACCCGGTGACATAAATATTATTATTACCAGTGACAATGTAGTAAAGGACCTGAATAATAATTTCCTGAAACATAATTATTATACTGATGTTATAACGTTTGATTATAATAAAGAAAATATTGTAAACGGTGAAATATATATAAGCCTGGATCGGGTGAGGAAAAATTCCATTAACTATAAAGTTAGTTTAAAAGATGAAGTTTTACGTGTGATGTTTCACGGTATACTTCATCTTTGCGGTTATAAGGATGAAAGAATGAAAGAAAAGAAAGAAATGAGAGCGAAAGAGGATGAATGGTTGAAGTATTTTAGCAGGAAATACTGAATGAAGTTTAAGTATGACATAATAGTTGTGGGAGGAGGACATGCAGGTTGCGAAGCAGCACATGCAGCTGCTGTTATGGGCGCAAATACTCTGCTAATTACTATGGATATGACCAAGCTTGCGCAAATGTCCTGTAATCCGGCAATGGGAGGAATAGCTAAAGGACAGATTGTTAGGGAAATAGATGCTCTTGGAGGAATGAGCGGTCTGGTTACTGACAGAACCATGATACAATTCAGAATGCTTAATAAGTCTAAAGGTCCCGCTATGTGGAGTCCAAGAGCACAATGCGACAGACAAAAGTTCACGGCTGAATGGAGGAAAGTAATTGAACACACCGATAATTTACATATATGGCAGGAGCAGGCACAGAGTCTTATTCTGAAAAAAGGAAGAGCAGCAGGTGTTGAAACGTCACTTGGTACACGATTTTACGGAGACGCAATAATCCTGACAAACGGAACATTTCTTAACGGGTTAATGCATGTGGGTTTTAAGAAGATAAGAGGTGGAAGATCGGGTGAACAGGAATCAGCGGGATTAAGTGATCAGCTGAGGGATCTGGGTTTTGTTGTGGAAAGGATGAAGACCGGAACAAGTGCAAGAATTGACGGAAGAACTATCAACTTCGGTAAAATGATAGAACAGAAAGGTGACGAAGAGAAAAATAAATTTTCATTTTTAAGCAAAGACGCAGTATTAAAAGATCAACGAAGTTGTTTCATTACTCATACAAATAAAGATGTTCATGAGGAACTGAAGAAGGGGTTAAAATATAGTCCATTGTTCACCGGGAGAATTAAAGGAAGAGGACCGAGATATTGTCCGAGTATAGAAGACAAAATAGTGACCTTTAAAGATAAGAATGAGCATCAGCTTTTTATTGAGCCGGAAGGAAGGGAAACTATAGAATATTACGTTAACGGATTTTCAAGCAGTCTTCCGCTTGAAACACAAATAAAAGCACTGCGGAAAGTAAAAGGGCTAGAAAATGTAGAAATATTCAGACCTGGTTATGCGATAGAATACGATTTCTTTCAGCCAACACAATTAAAGAAGACACTGGAAACAAAAAAAATCAGAAATCTGTTTTTTGCAGGCCAGATAAACGGAACAACCGGTTATGAGGAAGCAGCAGCTCAGGGAATTATTGCAGGAATAAATGCGGTAATGAAAATTAATGGGAAAGATGATTTTATTCTGGGAAGGGACGAATCATATATAGGAGTTCTTATAGACGATCTTGTAACGAAAGGTGTGGATGAACCTTACAGGATGTTTACATCAAGGGCAGAATACAGAATATTATTAAGACAGGATAACGCTGATGAGAGATTAACTGAAAAAGCATTTAAGATTGGAATAGCAGGAAAAGAAAGAATGGAAATGCTTAATGAAAAGAAGAAAATGACCAGGGAGATCATAAAATTTATTTCAGAGAAAAGTATTAAGCCGGATGAAATTAATGAATACCTGGAGAAGAAAGGTACTTCAACGATAAACCAAAAGGTAAAAGCAATAAACATTGCTATGCGGCCGCAGGTTGAATTAACGGATTTTATAAAAAGAATTGAAGGAAGCAATAAACTCAAAGCTTTAAAGTCTGAAATGTTTGAACGTATAGCTGAATATGCAGAAATTAAAGTTAAATATGAAGGATACATTCAAAGAGAAAAAGTGATAGCTGATAAAATAAAAAGACTCGAAAACCTTAAAATTCCAGAAGACATAAATTATAGTGAACTTACTTCAATTTCCACAGAAGGAAGACAAAAGCTTAATAAAATTAAGCCTTCAAGCATAGGTCAGGCCGGCAGGATAAGCGGAGTTTCTCCATCCGATATAAATATCCTTTTGATGTATATGGGACGGTAAGTGTTCCACGTGGAACAAATTTTATTTTATGAATATTTTGTTATGTAATCTTAATAGCATTGTTTATGATCTATTAAGGAGGATAAAGAATATTTTACAATAATATATTACAGCTTTCAGATTTATTCTGGCAATCTTATAATAGAAGTATAGTTACCATTTACTGTAGCATGAAGAATACTATTTGAATCATGAAAGACAGAATAAACAAGCTTTAAGAGAAAATAGTTATTTTGCATAAAGAGGATTTAGTGTAGTATTATACACGGTAAAAAATAGATGAAATGGAAATCAGTGGTATTTTAGTTGATATTCACAGGAGGGAAATATATCCGGCAAAGATCAGTTTAAGAGGAAGAATAGTTGAAAGGGTTGAAAGGGTTGAAGAGGTCTATTTGCTGGAAAAGAGATATATACTGCCTGGACTTATTGATGCGCACATTCACATCGAAAGCTCAATGACTACTCCGGGATCATTTGCTGCTGCTGCTGTTTCACGTGGAACAACAGGTGTAGTTTCAGATCCGCACGAGATAGCGAATGTCCTGGGAATTGACGGAGTGAAGTTCATGATAAATGATTCACAAAAAGTGCCTTTAAAATTCTGGTTCGGTGCCC
>JADDYF010000057.1 GCA_015712185.1 Bacteroidales bacterium | reverse complement strand
AGACAGGACTATCGTTGAAGGAGTAAATATGGTTTCAAAGCATACCAAACCTCATGCAAAGGCTCCGCAGGGTGGTATCATTAAAAAGGAAGCTCCGATCCACATATCAAACCTGATGCTTATTGATCCCTCGTCAGGTAAGCCTACCCGTATAGGTAAGAGACTAAATGAAAAGAACAAATTAGTGCGTTATTCTAAAAAATCAGAAGAGGAGATAAAGTAATGTACGTACCTGCGCTGAAAAACAAGTATAAAGATGAGATCGTTCCTGCAATGATGAAGGAATTCGGTTACAAAACCATAATGCAGGTTCCCAGGCTGGAGAAGATAGTTCTTAATCAGGGTGTCGGACAGGCTATTGCTGATAAAAAACTGCTTGAATCGGGTGTTAAGGAATTAACAGATATTGCAGGTCAGAAAGCTGTTCTTACACATTCATCAAAGGATATATCAAACTTTAAGCTGAGAAAGAATATGCCGATCGGCATAATGGTCACCCTGCGTAAGGAAAGGATGTATGAGTTTCTGGAAAGGCTGATTTGTGTTGCATTGCCGCGTATCCGCGACTTTAAAGGGATAAATGCCAAGCTGGACGGCAGAGGCAATTATACGCTTGGGATAACGGAACAGATCATTTTCCCTGAGATAGACCTCGATAAGGTTGCCAAGATAATGGGCCTCCAGGTTACATTTGTCACCTCAGCACGGACAGATGAAGAGGCGCTCGCTCTGCTGAAGAACTTTGGATTACCGTTCAAAACATCTAAAAACTGAATATATGGCTAAGGAATCGATGAAAGCCCGCGAGGTAAAACGCGCAAAGCTGGTCCTGAAATACGCTGCAAAAAGAGCCCAGCTGAAAGCCGAAGGCAATTATGTCGGATTGAGCCGCCTGCCGCGTAATTCAAATCCCAACAGGATGAGGAACCGCTGCAAGATAACAGGACGTACGAGAGGATATATGAGACAGTTCGGAATAAGCAGGATCACTTTCAGGGAAATGGCATCATTTGGACTTATTCCGGGTGTTAAAAAAGCCAGCTGGTAATTAATAATTGATGAATATAAACTATAATAAATAATTAGAGATGACGGATCCAATTGCAGATTTACTGACCAGAATAAGAAATGCCATTCTAGCCGGTCATAAGGTAGTGGAGGCGCCTGCATCAAATCTGAAAAAAGAGATTGCCAGAATACTATTTGAGAAAGGGTATATTTTAAGTTATAAAGTTATTCAGAGTGAAAATCCCCAGGGAATTCTGAAGATTGCGCTGAAATACAATCCGAAAAGCAAAAAGTCTGCAATTAAAGAATTACAGAGAGTCAGCCGTCCCGGACTGAGGCATTATGTTGCTGCCGATGAATTACCCAGGGTATTGAACGGGCTGGGAATAGCAATAATCTCAACCTCAAAGGGACTGATGACTGATAAGGAGGCCAAGAAGGAGAAGGTTGGCGGTGAAGTTTTGTGTTATGTTTATTAATCGGGAGGAAACTTAATGTCACGAATAGGAAATTTACCTTTAGATCTGCCAAAGGGTGTTACTGTAAGTGTCAGCGACACCAATGTGGTTATCGTAAAGGGACCACTTGGAGAATTAAGTCAGTCTGTTGACAAAGACCTGAAGGTTGAAATTGTGAACAACCAGGTTATTGTGACAAGACCGACTGAATCGAAAAATCACAAATCGTTACATGGGCTATACAGGGCGCTCATTGCCAATATGGTAACTGGTGTTTCGGAGGGGTACAAGAAGGAGCTTGAACTTGTCGGTGTCGGTTACCGTGCCGAAGCGAAAGGTCAGCAGCTTGAAATGAGTCTCGGCTACTCGCACGATATAATAATTCAGCTCCCGAACGAGATCAAGGTTGAAACAAAAACCGAGAGAAGGAGCAATCCTGTGATAACGCTGAAAAGTATCGACAAACAGCTTATAGGGCATGTGGCAGCAAAAATCAGATCGCTTCGTCCACCTGAACCATATAAAGGCAAGGGAATCAAGTTTGTCGGAGAACAGCTCAGAAGGAAGGCAGGAAAATCTGCCAGTGTTTAACTTGGTAAATGTTTAATTAAGATGGCCTTAACAAAGTTGGAGAAAAGGACAAGGATCAAGATGAGGATCCGGAAAAAAATACAAGGAACGGCTGATATTCCGCGGGTGGCAATATACAGAAGCAACAAGCAGATTTATGCACAGGTTGTTGATGACCAGAAGAGGATTACCCTCTTATCGGCTTCATCGAAAGAAAAAGATATTGCTGCAACTACAAACATCAGGAAGACCGAGCAGGCGAAGCTTGTCGGAAAACTGCTCGCTTCGAAATGCAAGGAAAAAGGAATTGAGAAAGTAGTTTTTGACAGGAGCGGATACAAGTATCACGGCAGAGTAAAATCACTGGCTGATGCAGCCCGTGAAGACGGATTAAAATTTTAATTAATTATGGCAGAAGGTATAAGGAAAGTAAAAACCAGCGATCTTGAATTAAAGGACAGGCTGGTCAGCATCCAGAGGGTCACAAAAGTGACAAAGGGTGGACGTACATTCAGTTTTTCGGCAATTGTGGTAGTCGGCAATGAAGATGGAATAGTCGGACATGGTCTGGGCAAAGCCAGTGAAGTGACGACAGCTATTGCCAAAGGTATTGAAGATGCAAAGAAAAACCTGATTAAGGTTCCGGTTATCAACGGTACCATACCTCATGAACAGGTTGCCAAATTCGGCGGTGCGCAAATTCTGATAAAACCTGCTTCCGAAGGTACCGGAGTAAAAGCCGGAGGAGCCATGCGCGCTGTCCTCGAGAGTGTGGGTGTGAAGAATGTGCTGGCAAAATCAAAAGGATCATCCAATCCTCACAATCTTGTGAAAGCCACTTTCGCAGCCCTTCTCGAAATGCGTGATCCTTTATCAATAGCCGAGAACAGGGGTGTCTCAATGGAAAGAGTATTTAACGGTTAATAAATTACGCTGACATGGCAAGAATCCGCATAACACAGGTAAAGAGCGAGAACAGGAGACCCTTCAGGCAGAAAAGAACCCTTCTGGCTCTTGGCATCAGCAAACTGAACCACAGTGTTGAACTTGAAGCTACTCCGCAGATACTGGGAATGGTAAAGAAGGTCAGCCATCTGGTAAGGATTGAGAACATTTAAGGCATTAACCAATATAATTTGAATAAAAGGTCATGGATTTGAGTAACTTAAAACCTGCAAAAGGATCAGTCAAAAGGAACAGGCGCCTTGGTCGGGGACAGGGATCAGGAACCGGGGGGACAGCCACCAGGGGTCACAAAGGCGCAAAGCAAAGATCGGGTTATAAAAGGAAAATAGGATTTGAAGGAGGACAAATGCCGCTGCAGAGGCGTGTTCCGAAATACGGATTCAGGAATTTTAACCGCAGGGAATATAAAGGTATTAATATAGGTGTACTGCAGAATCTTGCTGAAAAAAATGACCTTGAAAAGATAGATCTGGATGTACTGATGAAGGCAGGGCTGATCTCCAAGAATTCGCTGGTTAAGATTCTGGGTAAAGGAACTCTTAAGAAGAAACTTGAGGTTCATGCCCATGCTTTCAGCAAATCGGCTGTCGCCGCAATTGAAGCCAAACAGGGAACAGTTGTAAAACTTTAGTTTCATGAGACTGATTCAGACCATAAAAAACATCTTCAAGATAGAAGATCTTCGTGCCAGGCTGATTTACACACTGGGGATCATTCTGCTGTACCGTTTAGGCAAGTATATCACTCTTCCGGGGATCGATCCTTCCCAGCTGGGCAGTCTCAGGGATCAGACATCTTCAGGTATCATGGGCCTGCTCGACATGTTTTCTGGCGGAGCATTTTCGCAGGCTTCGATCTTTGCACTGGGGATAATGCCTTATATTTCCGCATCAATCGTTGTACAGCTTCTCGGAATAGTATTCCCATATTTCCAGAAATTACAGAAGGAGGGAGAGAGCGGAAGACGAAAGATGAATCAATATACGAGATATCTGACTGTAGCAATACTGATTCTTCAGGCACCTACCTACCTGGTAAATCTCGATGCAACACTCCTCGATACGGCATTTGTGCTGACAGGACCTTTCTTTAAGGTCTCCTCAGTGATCATACTTACTGCGGGAACAATCTTTGTAATGTGGCTGGGTGAAAAAATCACTGATAAGGGAATTGGCAACGGCATCTCACTGATAATAATGATTGGTATTGTTGCCAGGCTCCCTGCAAACTTTGTTTTCGAAGCCGGTACCAGGATCAACGGTGCAGGTGGTTTGATAGCTCTTATAGTTGAGGTCGTATTATTATTCGTAGTTGTCCTTGGTACAATCCTTATTGTACAGGGCACAAGGCGTGTGCCTGTACAGTATGCAAGAAGGATTGTCGGTAACAAGCAGTATGGCGGAGTAAGGCAGTATATTCCTCTTAAGGTCAATGCTGCCGGGGTAATGCCAATAATCTTTGCACAGGCAATCATGATGATCCCTCTTATCTTTACGAGGTATGCAAGCTCGGGTTCAGGATTCGTTGTGGCAATGTCAAATATGTACGGATTCTGGTACAACCTTGTCATGGGTCTGCTGATAATTCTGTTCACATACTTTTATACGGCAATTACTATCAATCCTGTTCAGATGGCGGAAGACATGAAGAAAAACGGCGGATTCATACCGGGTATCAAACCCGGCAGGAAAACGGTCGAATTTTTTGACTCTATCATGTCAAGGATCACCCTTCCCGGGTCAATATTCCTTGCCATAATTGCAATTCTTCCCTCTGTTGCGGTGATTACCGGAATCACACCTCAGTTTGCCCAGTTTTACGGAGGGACAACCCTGCTGATACTTGTCGGGGTTGTTCTGGATACTCTGCAACAAATAGAAAGCCACCTGTTGATGCGCCACTATGACGGGCTGATGAAATCGGGCCGGGTAAAAGGCAGGTCGGGTGCCGTTACTTCTATTTAAATATAGTATTACGTTCTTTGATGTTGTATTATAAGACTGATGAAGAGATAGGGTTGTTAAGAGAAAGCAATATGCTGGTGTCCAGAGCACTGGCGGAGGTTGCAGCTTATATCACACCAGGGATCAGTACGCTTTTCCTCGATAATATCGCCGAGACATTTATAAGGGACAACAGAGCTATCCCGGCGTTTAAGGGGTATAATGGTTTTCCGAAGACTCTCTGTACATCGGTCAATGATGAAGTGGTTCATGGAATACCCTCTGATTACAGCCTTCGGGAAGGAGACATAGTGTCAATAGACTGTGGAGTGGTTCTCAACGGCTGGTATGGTGACAGTGCTTACACATTTGCTGTTGGAGAGGTTACACCTCAGGTGAAAGATCTTCTCAGATATACCAGGGATTCGCTCGAGGAAGGCGTAAAGGCTGCAATATCAGGAAACCGGGTAGGAGATATTTCATTTGCTGTGCAGAATAAGGCTGAGAGCGGAGGATTTTCGGTTGTAAGAGAACTTGTCGGACACGGTATCGGGAAGAAGCTTCATGAACCTCCCGAGGTGCCGAATTTCGGCAGGAAAGGATCGGGTCCGAAAATGGGGAAAGGTCTGGTGATATGTATAGAACCAATGATTAACCTGGGGCGGAAAGAGACAAGACAGATGAGTGACGGCTGGACGATAAAAACTGCTGATGGAAAACCTTCAGCACATTTCGAATATGCTGTTGCAGTGGACAGGAACAGGGCGGACGTCCTTACGACATTTGAATTTATAGAGCAAGTTTTAAATAAAATGTAATTGTATGGCTAAGCAACCATCTATTGAGCAGGACGGCACAATCATTGAAGCTCTCTCAAACGCAATGTTCAGAGTGGAACTCGAAAACGGGCATATTATTACTGCGCATATCTCAGGAAAGATGAGAATGCACTATATAAAAATATTACCTGGCGACAAGGTAAAGGTGGAGATGTCACCATACGACCTGACAAAAGGAAGAATAACATTCAGATATAAATAAGAAAAACTCAAATAATGAAAGTAAGAGCATCAATAAAGAAACGCAGTGCCGACTGTAAAATCGTCAGGCGAAAAGGGCGTCTATATGTGATAAGTAAGAAAAATCCCAAGTTTAAACAGAGACAGGGATAATTTTAACTAATTTTGCAACTTATTTAAGAAAAGTATTATATGGCACGAATTATTGGAGTAGACTTACCCAGACATAAAAGAGGGGAAATTGGTCTGACATATATTTACGGGGTTGGCAGAAGCACTGCTCAAAAAGTGCTTGATGAGGCCGGTGTTGACAGGAACGCAAAGGTTCAGGACTGGACTGATGAGCAGATAAATACAATTCGCCGGATCCTGAATGATAACTATAAGCTTGAAGGTGAGCTTCGGTCTGAAACCCAGATGAATATCAAGAGGCTTATGGATATTGGTTGTTACCGCGGTGTCAGGCACAGATTAGGTTTACCTGTAAGGGGTCAGAGTACAAAAAACAATGCCAGGACGAGAAAGGGTAGAAAAAAGACTGTTGCTAACAAGAAAAAAGCTACTAAATAAATAAACAATGGCAAAGAAGACAGGAGTATTAAAAAAGAGGATCGTTAAGGTTGAACCGTCGGGCCAGGCACATGTTCATTCGTCATTCAATAATATAATTGTTTCCCTGACAAATAATTCTGGTCAGGTCATTTCGTGGGCTTCGGCAGGTAAAATGGGATTTAAGGGTTCAAAGAAGAACACTCCATATGCTGCACAGATGGCTTCGGAAGAATGCAGTAAAATTGCATTTGACCTTGGTTTAAGGAAAGTAAAGGTATTTGTCAAAGGCCCGGGGTCAGGTCGTGAGTCGGCTATCAGAGCGATAAGTAATTCAGGAATTGAGGTCACTGAAATCATTGATGTAACCCCGCTGCCTCATAACGGCTGTCGTGCTCCCGGGAGAAGAAGAGTTTAATATCATCTTTATTAATTATCAGATTATTATAACATAATATAACATGGCAAGATATACAGGCCCGAGATCAAGAATCGCACGTAAGTTTGGTGATCCAATATACGGACCCGATAAACATCTGGACAGGAAAAACTTCCCACCCGGCCAGCATGGAATTAACAAGAAGAGGAAAAAGACATCAGAATACGGAGTTCAGCTCAGGGAAAAGCAGAAGGCAAAATACACCTATGGTATACTGGAACGGCAATTCCGGAAGACTTTTGACAGAGCCACGCGCAGCAAAGGTGTTACCGGGGAAGTACTCCTTCAGCTTCTTGAATCGCGTCTCGATAATGTTGTATACCGTCTGGGAGTTGCCCCAACAAGGGCAGGGGCACGCCAGCTGGTATCCCACAGGCACATTATGGTAAATGGAGAGGTTGTCAATATTCCGTCATTTCAGCTTAGACCCGGAGATATAGTCGGAGTGCGTGAAAAATCAAAGTCGCTTGAGACAATCATCGAATCGCTGACAACAAGGAAATCTTCCAAGCTTGCATGGCTCGAGTGGGATGAAGCTCAGATGGCAGGTAAGTTTATGAATGTACCTGACCGTGCTGATATTCCCGAAGAGATAAAGGAACAACTTATAGTTGAATTGTACTCAAAATAATAATATAAGAATAATTCTATGGCCATTCTATCATTCCAGAAACCCGATAAAGTTATAATGCTGGAGGCGGACGACAAAACCGGAAAATTTGAATTCCGTCCGCTTGAACCAGGTTATGGCATCACTGTTGGTAATGCACTGAGAAGAATACTTCTCTCCTCGCTTGAAGGATATGCAGTTACTACAGTCAAAATTGAGGGTATCGATCATGAGTTCTCTACCATACCGGGTGTTATGGAGGATGTAACTCAGATCATCCTTAACCTGAAGCAGGTCAGGTTCAAAAGAACGGTTGAAGATGTTGATCATGAAAAAATAACGGTCAAAGTCCATAACCAGGAAGTCTTCAAAGCCGGAAATATGAACAATGCACTCAGCAGCTTTGAAGTGCTTAATCCCGATCTGGTCATCT
>JADDYF010000013.1 GCA_015712185.1 Bacteroidales bacterium | reverse complement strand
CCCAACGGATATAAAGCCTTGGGGGTATGGTGCTTCCCGAAAAACCTGCCACATCGGATCCGATGATGTTGTATCCGGCCTCTGCACTTTCCAGTATATTATTTATTGCCATCTCTATTCCTTCAACACCATTCATGGCAATATCCTGTTCATCAGCCTGTGACACGTCTCTTCCGGCTGATTCCCAGGTATGTTTCTGGTCTCCTACCCACGTTACCGGAGCTGCGTCGACAGGAGCGAATCCCTCGGGATGGTACCATCTGTCAATCGCCCTCACCAGGGTCACAAATTCAGGATTCTGAGCCAGACCATGCAGATATTCACTCCGGTAATAAAGATCCATATATTTCCGGGTTGTGGTGAGGCCCTCATGTGTCGTTTTATAGAACAGGGGTAAGGGTCCCAGCATTGTGCGGAACAGTGTTCCTGTTCCATCGAGTTTCCATCCGTCAAGCCCGTAATTATAAACCTGCTGCTGCATTCTCCTCCACCATTTCATTGCATCAGGATTTGTATAGTCAATAAAACCTCCCTTCCCTTTCCACCAGTTAATCTGACCGCCTTTGCCTGCCAGGAATCCTTCTTCACTCGCAAAGCTGAACCATGGTTGTGAATCCCTTATCCTGGTGTCGTCAGAGATGCTGTTTACCATTGAGGTCATCCACAGCACAACCCTGTAACCATTTTCCTGCAGCTTCTGGAACCATTTTTCAGGATCCGGGTAAAGGATAGTGTCGACTTCAAAATCGTTGTAACGCATGCTCCACGGACTGTCGAGCATGACTGTGCGTACAGGAATATCGTTGCGGGTATAACCTTCGAGCAGGGTATCAACATAGCCTGCAGTATTGTGATCATCTTCCCAGAGCCAGCATTCCAGCGCCCAGGCCGGAGTGAGAGGCGGATTGCCGTGATGCTCCGCATCAAACGGTATGCCCCGGAAAGGAAATAAAAAACCGAAATAAAAAATCAGTATCAGAATGCCAGTGATAGTGAATATTAGCTTTATGAACTTTCTGATGCTTGAGGGTAGTTTCATATGAATGTAGCCGGTTGCAAATACTGGTTGTTTGTGAACGAGGTAGTGATAAATATCTGAAAAACTAAATCAACTTAACTAATCAAACTATGTTAAGTATAAAATTAAAGTAAATAAAGTAAAATGTAACTTTACCCTCATGTTAACGAATATAAATCCGGAGTGCTTACTGTCAGTATCAAGCAGGAACGGGAAACGGTAACCTGATTTAACAAGTCATGAAACGTTTTGGAATTATCCTTGGCATTATCGTTCTCTGCTTGTTACTAATTCTCATCTGGAGTACTTCACCGGTCAGGAGGACTTCCTATTTTGATGAAGAGTATTATAAAAACATTGTCCTTCAGATCGACAGTCTGAAACCTGGTGTAGTCATAATAAATGATTCCCTGAAAGCCGGTTTCTCCAGGGTCAGTATTACACCTGAACTGAATAGCACGGAAGATAATTTCCGCGTGGGGAAATTTACTGAGGCACCGCTTGCCGGTTATGGCGACCGTAAAGGTAATCCTGCAACCGGAATTCACGACAGCATATTTGTCAGGGCGGTTGCACTTAATTTAAAGAGCCAGACCATCATATTCTTAAGTGCCGATCTGCTTATCATGCCGCCGAATATTACGGATTCTGTAACAAAGCTGCTTTCTGAAAAGGGCATCCGGCGTGATCAGCTTATCTTTTCGGCTACTCACACTCATTCAAGCCTCGGCGGATGGGGTCCGGGATTTGTCGGAAAACAGTTTGCCGGAGAGGAGAACAATGACCTTATAAAATGGCTTGCACTTCAGATTTCGCAGGCAGTGACTTCTGCGATCAGCGATCTGAGACCTGCCCGGATCGGAACAGGCTGTTTCAATGCCGGGAGTTTCACGCGCAACAGGGTAACAGGCGAGTCGGGGACCAAAAACAACGACTTCTGCTTTATCGTCATCGAACAACCGGGGTGCAGAAAGGCAGTAATAGGGTCATTTTCTGCCCATGCAACAACATTAGGTGCGGGAAATATGGAAATCAGCGCTGACTATCCGGGCTACTGGGCGCGCAGGATTGAAGCCGGATCTGGAGATATTGCCCTTTTCCTGGCCGGTTCTGTGGGAAGCCAGAGTCCGGTAGGTAAGGGAGACGGATTCGACAGATCAAAGTATATCGGTGAAGCGCTTGCTGACAGCACTAACCTTTACCTGGGAAAGACAGAATTAAAGGATAAGGTAACCTTTTCCTTTCTGCCCCTGAAAATGCAATTGCCCGAATACCATATCCGCCTGACCCCAAAAATCAACCTCTCTTCCTTCCTGAGCGGTAAACTGATGCCGCCGCCGGAAGATGTCTATCTTCAGGCAGTCAGAATAGATAACATGGTATGGATTACCACTCCCTCTGATTTCAGCGGTGAGTATGCGCTGCAAATAAAAAATGCACTCTCTGCAAAAGGATTTAATGCCAATGTATCCAGCTTTAACGGAAGCTATGTCGGGTACATAGTCCCCGGCAGGTATTTTTACCTGGATGAATATGAATCCAGACTGATGGGCTGGTTCGGACCCAACATGGGGGAATATACAATGGATCTTATCCGCCGGATTTCGGAAATTGTGACCGGTACTGACAATCTGTAAAAGCGTTTCTGCTTGGTAAAAAGAATTCTTAAATATCTGCTGATTGTTATATTAGTTTTTTTACTGGTAGCCATAATAATATTATTCATGCCGGCATTATGGCACCGCTTTGTCACATATCCGCGTCTCGAGAAGCAGATAAAAGAGTTAAAAAAACTGCGGAAAGAAACTTCTATAATTACACCACTCACCACATACAGGGGAGTAATGCATACGCACAGCTACTGGTCGCACGACAGTGAAGGAACTTTAAATGACATTATCCCGGCAGCAAAGAATGCCGGTATTGAGTTTGTGTTCCTTACCGATCATCCCCGGGGTGACATTGACACTATTCCAAGAGGGTACAATGGATACTATGAAGGGATTCTGATCGAACCCGGAAGCGAAAAGCAGGGATTTGACACCTGGCCTCTTGATTCAGTAATAATAGACTGGAATATTAATAAAGATTCCATTGCGAAAGAAATTGTCAGCCGCGGCGGGATAGTATTTTATGCACATACCGAAGAACCGCATAACTGGGGCAATCCATGGTATCAGGGGATGGAGATCTATAACTTTCATGCCGATACAAAAGATGAATCGCTGATCCCCCAGATCATCAATCTTCTGGTTAACGGCAGGAAATTCCGCCATTGGGCTTACCGTCAGATGTTTGATGAACAGACTCGCATCCTGGCTCTCTGGGACTCATTGAACACCGAAAGAAAAATTATTGGATTTTCTGCTGTCGATGCTCACGAAAATCAGAATATCAGGGCAAGATATATTGCGGACGGAAGGATTGAATGGGTCGGGCCTAATGCCGATGTCATCGACACGACCGGGCTGAAATTCTGGAACCGCTGGCTCGTTGGCGAACCCGATTCAAACGGCTGGATCTTTAAACTGATGATTGATACCTATATGACAGGATTTAATTATGTAGCCAATTATGTCCTTGCTGATACATTATCCATACAATCGATAGCTGATCATGTAAAAAAAGGTCATCTTTTCACTGCTTTCAAAAGCCTTGGTGATGCAGCGGGATTCATGTATTATGGTGCCAACAGCGATGGTGCTGTGTCAGGTATAATGGGCGATTCCATCAATGTTGAGAACATAAATGCCCTAAATGCAATATCCCCTTTGCCCGGTCAGTTCAGGTTGATACATGACGGGAATCCGATTGACACTTCTGCAGGTGACAGCTATCAGTATTCATACAGCGATATTCAGGGAACAGGAGCCTACAGGATCGAGGTGCACATTAAGCTCAATGGGAGATATGTTCCATGGATCTATTCCAACCCGGTCTATTTATTTTGACCAAAGAATTGTTTCATGCAGTTCCTGCCTTATTTTTTTTGGAGTATCCGAAAAATAAACCTAACTTGTAAGGTTACCCTTTACTGCTTTTAACCTTTTGCATTAGAACCTATGTTGTCTAAGCTTCATAGTGGTCTTCTGAATCCTTCGAAAAATCTATTCAAATATCATAATATTAACCTAATCATATATTTTATGAAAAAGCTGATCCACATCGTTTGCCTTGCAATTGCTGTCGGATTGACCTTTCTTACATCATGTAAAAAAGATGAACCGGAGGGTCCGCCCAAGGCAGGCATCTTTTACAGTATTGTTGAGAGGCAGGTGGCATTTACCGCCCTCACAAAGCGTGTAGTCTCATGGGACTGGGACTTCGGTGACGGTCAATCGGGCACGGAGCAGAATCCTGTCCATATCTATCAGAGCGGAGGGTATTACACCGTCAAGCTTACAGGGACTTCTGAATCGGGTGATATTGCGGAAGCGGAAGCTGAAATAGCGGTTGACGTGACTCCCTATGTGTTGCTTACAGGAGGACCAACAGCCACAAACGGGAAAACCTGGAAGCTGACAGCCAATCATACTGCCAACGATAAACTTGTAAACGCTGATGCCACATTTACTCTGGCGGATCCCGATCTGCCATCGCTCCCTGTTGGTGCGTTTGCTTTGTACCTGGGTATGGGTGAGGTGTACGATGATGAATTCACTTTCTACTTTGATGGCAGGTATGGACACGATGTAAAAGCAGACAATGCTGCATTCGGCGGGATCCTTCATCAGTATGTGACCACCGGAGGTGCCGGTATCGTTAATGCCGGGGGTGCAAGCTTCGGCCTTTGTACAGGGAAATATACTCCGCAGGCAGGAGCAACTTTTACATATGTGGAAAAGGAGAATTTTGGCGTACCATCAGTTTACGGGCCACCGAATTTTGTCGTAACCTATAAGGATGTCAGCACCCTGAGCTTTTCCGGAACCGAATTTGTCGGATTTATGGATGTTCAGAGAAAAGTGATCATGCAGGCAATATCAGACAAATCAATGAGGCTTGTAATGTTCATGGCTGCAGGCCAGTCGTACTACCCTCTGGCTACACACGCTCTCATCCTGACATTCGAAGTAGTTAAATAATACTGACAAAAGAAATCAATTATGAAATCACATATAATTAATAAGATAACCTGGAAGATATTGCCTTTAATTCTTTTGGCAGCATTGCTCACCATTGCGATGCAGGCTGCTCCGGAAGACGGCCGGAATAACGGTTCTCCGGTAAATACAGATGAGGAGCAGGCAGTAGTAATTACAGGCCGTGTAATTTCAGGTACGGATAATTCTCCTCTTCCCGGTGTAAGTGTTGTTGTCAGGGGAACTCAGAGAGGAACAGTTACAAATGCTTCCGGGGAATACAGCGTCGAAGTACCCGTAAACGATGCAGTACTGGTGTTCTCATTCATAGGTTTTCGACCGGAGGAGATAACAGTCGGAAATCAGAGAATAATCAATGTCACCTTAACCGAATCTATCGAAGCCCTTGATGAGGTAGTGGTAACTGCATTGGGTATAACAAGAAAGGAGAAGTCACTCGGATACTCCGTAGGTACTGTCAGCGGGGAAAGCCTGGCAAGGGTTGTCCAGGAAAATGCGATTAATTCCCTTGCAGGCAAGGTAACCGGAGTACAGATCAGTTCAACAGGAGGAACCGGTTCATCTGTCAGTATGATCATCAGGGGCGCTACTTCCCTCAGCAATGATAACCAACCTTTGTTTGTTGTCGACGGCGTACCGATTGTAAATACCCTGAATAACATTGCCGGATTCGGAAATGAGAACCGTGTAGATTACGGAAATGCCATCTCTGATCTTAATTCCGACGATATCGAAAGTGTATCCATCCTTAAAGGGCCGAGTGCAGCAGCACTCTATGGTTCGAGGGCAGGTAACGGCGTAGTGCTGATAACAACAAAATCGGGACAAAGGAACCGGGGGATGAGCGTGAATATAAGCACCAACAATGTATTTGACATGCCATATAAATATTTTCCGGTTCAGAAGAAATTTGCGACAGGCTATTTTTCATTTACTCCCGAAGATCTGCCTCCCGGATACGTGTTCAAGGTCAATCCGGCAGAAGCTGCCGGTGCAGGTATAGAGCTCGACAAAGAATACTTCGCAGTACAGTGGAACAGCCCGCTTGACGCAAATGGCTTCCAGATCCCGACTGAACTGGTCAGCCACCCGAATAATGTAGCTAACTTTGTCCGGACGGGAATCACCTCTACAAATGAGGTCTCTATATCCAACAACACCGACCTGATAAACTACAGAATAGGGGTGTCAAATATGTCCAACAGGGGGATCGTACCCAATTCCGATCTCTTCAGGAACAATCTTACGGCTGCAACCTCCCTGAGGTTAACCGATAATTTCACTTTCAGCTCAAATATTAATATTAACAGGTCGTGGTCAGACAACCGTCCTGCGAGCAACAGGGGTGCAAATCCGCTTGAATGGGCTTACAAAGTCCCTCAGAATACTGATATACGTGATCTGAAGGATTACTGGGAAGAAGGGCAGGAAGGCATCCAGCAAAGAACACCCTATAACGGACTTTACAATAATCCATACTTCCTGGCAAACGAAATCAACAACAGCTTTACCCGCGACAGGATCTTCGGAAACCTTAAGGCCGAGTGGAAGATAACAAAGGATTTCAGCATAATGGGAAGGTACTCACTTGACCAGTTCTCGGAGAAACGCGAGTCAAAACTATCCCCCAGTTATACAGGCGAACCGAATAACGGGGCTTACGGTGTTCAGGATATAACAAGCTACGAGAGGAATGTGGATGTCCTGGCAACATACTCAAAGATAACGGACAATTTCAGCCTGGCTGTGTCTGCCGGAGGAAATGCCTTATACAAGAAAGGCACATCGGTTTCCAGCTCATCATTGTCTGGTGCAGGTCTCATAGTACCGAATGTATTTACACTCAGCAATATAAAGTCAGGATCACTTAGCTACGGCAGCTGGTGGTCACAGAAGGCTATCTACAGCGTTTATGGTCTTGTGAATTTCGGCTACAGGGATATGATATTCCTTGATATCACAGGCCGCAACGACTGGTCGAGCACCCTGCCCAAGGAGAACTGGTCATACTTCTACCCTTCGGCATCACTAAGCCTTCTGCTGAATGAAATGATCAACATGGGCGATGCTGTCGATATGCTGAAGATCAGGGGTGGGTGGGCAAAAGCAGGTAATGATACTGATCCATATCAGCTTTTCAATGTTTACGGAAATGCCGGCCAGTGGGGTGATGCCACACGCCTTGCTAAATCGGGGCAGATTCTTACGCCAAACCTGAAGCCTGAAGAAGCTGTATCGAAGGAAGCAGGGATTGACCTGAACCTCTTCAAGAACAGAATCAGATTTGAAGGAACCTATTACGTGGTTGAAAACCGCAACCAGATCATAAGAAATATTCCTGTTGCAAGTTCTACCGGTTCAGATGCAGTAAATATCAATGCAGGTCTTATAAGAAGCAAAGGCTGGGAATTAATGCTCGGCGGAACTATAATCAGGGGAGCTTCATGGAACTGGGATGTAAGTGCCAACTTTACCCGCAACAGGACAAATGTTGTTGAAATCGCAGAAGGTGTTGAAGTCATCAAGTTCTGGGAAGATGCAAAAGGCGGTGCCTGGTCGTACGTGGGAGATGAGGTAGGTACTATCTACGATGCAGAGGTCCGGACAGTGACAGATGTAAATTCTCCATATTTCGGGTATCCAATAATCAGTGAGGCTGAGATGGAGTGGGATGATATAGAAATGAGAAATACAAAGAACAAAATAGGCAATTATAATCCAAGGTTTATCATGGGCTTTCAGAGCTCGGTATCGTGGAAGAACCTTTCCCTTAATATGACCCTCGACTGGAGAAACGGAGGTCAGTTTATATCGCAGACTCAGCGGTATATGGCTGAAGACGGAAGCTCTCAGCTCTGGCTCGATAACCTCATCAATCCCGGTGGAAGAAAAGGGAAAGAGCTGCGCGACTGGCTTGTGGCAAATGAAGATAAACTTATCAGAAACGGATTTCATGTGGTAGGCGGACCCACTGCAGAATATGGCGGATTCGAAGAAAACTACAGCGGTGTATATGTAACTGACGGTGTTTTTGTTCCCGGTGTGATTGCGGTAGATGATGGCGAGGGAGGAGTGACATACATTGAGAATCTTGGTGAAGCCGGAACTATTATCACTCCATATGTTGTCAGTTATCCATGGGGATTTGCCAAACCATCGATGTTTGATTCCGACTTCCTCAAGCTGAGGGAGATCTCGCTGAGCTACAACCTTCCCGGCAATCTGATAAACCGGATAGGTTTTGTCAGGAACATTGCCGTTTCACTTTACAGCCGCAATATTATTCTCTGGACAAAAGCAAAAGCCGGAATCGACCCTGAAAGAGCATTCCAGGCAGAAAGCTCGACAGGCGGAACCAGAGGTAGTCAGTTCAAACAGGGAATTGAAAGGTTCAACCTTGAACCATGGGTAATACCGGTAGGCATAAAACTGGATATAACTTTTTAGGAACTTTAAAATCTGAAATTATGTATACGATAAAAAATAAAATATCAGCTGCTTTGGTCCTGTTCCTGTTCTTCGTTGCCTCCTGTCAGGACCTTGAAGAGCTTAATATTAATCCTAATGGCGTGGATCCTGCAAAAGCAAGTCCCGCCCTCCTGCTGAGCACTGTTTTAACTTATACAGGTCAGAATGTGGTTGGCCTGGGATTCGGTGATCTTGCAGGTGTAATGCAGCATACGCAGAAGGATGGCTGGGGCGGATCGCATGACAATTATGAATGGTCCGACCAGAACTGGGGAGGTTTTTACAGTATCCTGAGGAACACTGAGGAGATGCTGAAGAAATCAGAAGGACCCGGACAGGAGTTTTACCAGGGAGTGGCATTGATCATGAAAGCTTATAACTACGGCATGATAACTGATCTGTGGGGAGATGCACCATTCTCCGAGGCTCTGCAGGGAGAGGCAGGTAACCTGAAACCCGCTTATGACCCGCAAAGGGATATCTATATCGGTATTCTCGGATACCTCCAGACAGCCAATACTCTCCTTTCAAAAAGTCAGAGTGAATATTCAGGTATCAATTCAGTACAGGACGTTGTTTACAGCGGATCCGTCACAAAATGGAGAAAATTTGCCAATTCGCTCGCGCTGAGATACTACATGAGGATATCATTAAAGGAATCTGCAATCGCAAAGGAAGGTATTGAGTTAATTGCCGGCAATCCCGGAGAGTATCCGTTAATTCTGGACGCATCAGACGATGCGAATATAAGCTATATTGGAAACAGCCCCTCGGACTCATGGCCATGTAACACAACCTTCGACCAGAGCGAAACAAACTGGCGGAGGCTGAAAATGTGTTCAACCCTTATAGAAAAACTGCAGGCTCTTGATGATCCCCGCCTGCCTCTGTGGGCAAGCAGGATTGAGATCCCGATTAAGGTGGATCCTTCACAGCCTGACGGTTATGATGAAATAGTGGGAGGTACGCGAATCATTGCACAGGATGTTGCCGATACATATGTGGAAAATTTCGGGGTTCCCATCGATGAAGATACGGAATATGTCGGCCTGCCGCCTGCATGGTCTATAGTGCCTCAGGCATACAATCTGTGTCCAAACCTTGAGCAGGCACCGCTTAACCCTCATGCTTCACACCTGAGCGTGATATATAAATCTGCTGCAGGTCCGCATCTGAAATCAAGACTCATTACGGCTGCCGAAGTAAACTTTATCCTTGCAGAAGCAGCCCTGAAAGGCTGGACAACAGGCGCCACCGCCCAGGTACACTATGAGGCTTCAATAAAAGCTTCGCTCGATGCCTGGGAGCTGAGCGATGCCTACGACACATACATTGCCGGTGCTGGCGTGGCTTACAACGGCACACTTGAACAGATTATCGAGCAGAAATGGATCGCCGGCTGGACTGCAGCTGCCGAATCGTGGTTTGATTACAGAAGGACAGGTTTTCCTGCATTGCTGCCAGGTACAATCGTCGTAAGGAATGCAATCCCTGTCAGGTTCCTGTATGGCACAAATGAATTGCTGTATAATCCCGACAGAGTGAATGATGCTATCCAGAAACTGGAGGAAACAGCATTCTCATCGACCGACGGAAAGAACAGTCCCTGGTCAAAAATGTGGCTGTTGCAGGGAACGGGCAAACCCTGGTAGAGGGCTGTGACAGCAGTTAGTTGAGATACTGCCTGAAAAACTCGGTCATTTTCAGCTGGCAATAATCATTTACACGCCGGACAACATCCATAGTGTGAGGCCAGCCAGGCAGACGGTGATACACACAAGGTATTCCGGTGCTGTCAAGTTTTACTTTGAACCTGTCTGATTGTTCCGCGGGTACAAGCCTGTCGGCTGTTCCCTGGAGTATCATTGTAGGCGGATCATCCTTGTCAAGATAATGAACAGGTGAAGCTTCTTTAAAGATTTCGGGTGCCTCTTCAAAGGTGTGTGCCAGAAAAGAGGTAACAGTGGGATGGTTTCTTGCATAATCATCCGTAAAATCAACCGGACCGTAAATATCGACAACAGCTTTTACATTGTGATGCGTTACTTTACTGTAGCCAGACATGCTGTCGGGCCTCCATCCGTAAGCTGCAAGAAGCGCAAGGTGTGCACCGGCTGAACCTCCGACAAGAGCGATCCTGGATGTATCGTACCCGTATGCCTCATAATTTCTGTAAAACCAGTCAACCGCGTCAGTTACATCCTCAATACAGGCAGGATAAGGTCCGTCCCTGAGCAGCCTGTAAGAAATTGTGGCTGTGATGTATCCTTTTTCCGCAAAATCGACGAGATAAACCTGGTAGTCTGATCGTTTACCGCCTCTCCAGGAACCCCCGTGGATAAAGACAAGCAGCGGCAACTGATCTGTTCTGTTTTTTGGACGGTAAATGTCCAGCTGCAATGATTTACCGCCGATATTCTTATACTCAATATCATTTATCACCTCAATATTTTCAGGGATTTCAGGTTCAAGATCGACCAGCTTCTCCAGTCCAACCCATGAAGCAAGGTATGCAACTGGTACAGAATAATATCCCACAGGCGGCTTCCCGGGATTCAGTGCCGACCATGTCCCTGGCAATACAAGCCACAGGATCAGCAGCAGAAGGATTATCAATAGTCCGGTCAGAAGTCCTTTCAGTATCTTAATGATCATAAGTCTCTGTTTAGCTTTTCCAGCATCTCCTTCAGATTGCCATGCAGGATTGCTGCAGTTTCGGGACCCATGGAATTCTCCTCTCCGTATGGAGAATCGTTTCTTCCATAAGTATAAGGCGCTTCCTCATCCCACTGGCTCCCGGGCAGAATATACCCTATTTCATCATTGGCCAGGCCGAAGATGAATTTGTATTTCCCGGTCATCATATCCCTTACCGGTGGAACCTCAACCGGACTGATGCCGAAATCGCTGCCTTCCGGTTTTTCAATTCCCCCATTGACGATTTCGGGATAAACTTCTCCCGGGAAAGTAGCAATGGAAACCGGACCCATCCTGATCACAGTAAGTTCGGTACGCATTTTCATCCAGCCATTCGTGCCGCGATTGAACAGGCCGAGCAGTGCGGCCAGCTTAAACATTTTATTGTCGACAGGTACCGAAAGTGTTCTGACAACCATAGATATCCCTGCGGAGTCCAGCTTTTCTGCAGGATGTTCCATGGCTGCCAGCGCCAGCAACGCCAGCTGTTTCCCCTGAGCTTCGGCCTTCTCAAAAGTCGGCTCGCTGAATCCGGCACCCGTGAACGGATCCTTCACTGCCAGACTGGGATGTGTGGTCATCAGCCCTCCTATAGCGCCATTTATATATATGGCGATTCCTCCGATACCCGGTTTGACAAGAGAGTCACCGTAAAACACCCCGTTTTCAACTCCTTCGCGCACATAATGGGGGAAATCGGAAGTGATCAGGAGGTTCTTACCCCATAAAGTTTCGGGATGATCACCCCACGAGATAACCGATCCGAGAGTCTTTCCGTTCTCCCTGTCCACCGCCCTGATCAATCTCAATCCGGAGTCAAACACTTCCGGTTGCCGTGTATCCTTTACCAGATGAGCTGCTCCTGTCATATCTTCCGAGATTTCAAGTACTGCAGGCCGCAGATTATTCACAGCTTCCACCACCACCTTCGAAATCTGGCTCTTGACGTAATTCAAATATTCCTTGTCTATACCGCTTTTCAGGGGAGACTTGCCCCAAAGCCCGAGAAGGTCGGGACCTTCATGTACATGGGTTGATGCAACAATCATATAGGTTATCCCTGCATCCCGGGGAATTCTGCCTCTGGCATCGATTACCTGGTTATTCATAAATCCGATCGCGTCCAGCACGACTATGGCCAGTCGCGTTCTGCCATCATCAATCACTGCTGCTCTTGCCCACAGGTCATCATGTACACCGTTGGCAGCGCGGGCATTCCCGAATCCTGCAATCCATACGGGATCGAAGGCACCGTTGCCATTTCCATCTGAAAAAGTATCACCGTCGCCTGGATCATATTTTGCATCACCGTTTGCATCTGTCCAGCGGTCGGTTACTTCGGGTGTAATGGCCATTGCGGAAAAACCTGCCTGTAAAGCTGATTTTTCACCGGCGGAAATATTCAGGTCAGCTTTATACCCCGGATTCCGGTCTTTCAGGTTAAAATGAAACCAAAGGTACAATACTATAACTATAAGGAGGAACAATATTCCAATGACCTTTAATGCGGTTTTCACAGTCTTATTTTAATTAATTTCAATAATAAGCAAATGTTGAACAAAATTGCTGATTTGAAATAAAATATCAAAACGCAAAATCAGCACTGAAATAAAACAAAAGAAAATATAATTTTGCTTTTCAAAAATTCGTGACAGTTGTATTTTTATCCGTCTTTTAATAAAGTTGTCTTCAGCATCCGGGAGTAGCAAGAAAATGGTCGAAAAAAAGAGTGCTGTTATTATAGGGGCCGGTATTGGTGGAATCACTGCATCAATCTACCTGGCAAAAAACGGCTATTCCGTGGATGTATATGAAAAAAATTCTACCCCGGGCGGACGGTGCAGCAGGATTATCCGCGACGGGCACCGTTTTGACCTTGGTGCAACAATGCTGATAATGCCAGGCATCTATCACCGTATCTTTGATTCGCTCGGAATAAAACTGGAAGAGGGCAGAGATATACTGCCGCTTGAAGATCTTTACAGAATTTATTTTGACGATGACAGCTGTCTCACTTTTACGGCTGACAAAGTGAGAATGAAGAAAGAGCTCGAAGCGATCGAGCCCGGCAGTTTTGAGAAATCGGAGAAATATATTAAGACCGGCTACGGAATATTCAGGCTCGGGATTGACAGGCTGGTCGCACGTAACTTCTACAACCTTTTTCAGTTTGCCAACTTCAGGAATTTAGGGCTTCTGATAAAGCTGAAAACCTATATTTCACACTGGAGATACACTAAGAGGTTCTTCAGGAATCAGCATCTGCTCATGGCATATACTTTTCAGAATATATATGTCGGACAGAGCCCGATAAACTCTTCTGCCCTTTACTCAATGGTGCCTGCAGCAGAGCTTACCGAGGGCTCGTTCTACTGCAGGGGCGGGATGTTTGCTGTTGTCGGGAAGCTTTTAAATGAAGCAGAATCTTCAGGAGTTGTTTTCCATTATGACAGTCAGGTTTCGCAGATCAAAACCAGGGAAAGAAAGGCCGAATGCATCGTTTTGGGTGATGGTACGGAAATTAAGGCCGACATCATCCTGGCAAATGCCGACCTGCCGTATGTCTACCGTGAATTGCTGCCGGACAAGGGAATTGCGGCCCGTCTCGGCAGGATGAATTACTCGTGTTCTGCTATCTGCTTTCACTGGGGACTCGATAAAGTTTATCCTCAGCTCAGCCAGCACTCTGTCTTCCTTTCGGACACATATCGTGAGGGACTGGAGGAGATTTTTATCAATAAATCAGTAAGCGGCCACCCAAGCTTCTATGTACACGCACCGGTACGAAATGATCCCTCATCGGCACCGCCCGGCAGCGACACATTGTCTGTAATAGTTGCCGCCGGACATATTGATAAAAGAAGAAATCAGGATTGGGTAGCGATCCGCAACAGGACCCGTAATTCGGTACTGAACCGGTTAAAACGGTTCGGAATGGGAGATATTGATGATCATATAAAATTTGAGATCAGCCAGACACCTGAAGACTGGGAAAATATATGTAATATTACACGTGGTTCGGTCTTTGGCAGCCTTGGTCATCAGATTTACCAGATGGGTTATTTAAGACCACATAACCGTCATAGCCGGTATCATAATTTATATTTTGTTGGTGGCAGCACACATCCGGGCAATGGAATTCCGAATATACTTATTTCTGCAAAGCTGGTTACAGAACGTATCCTCTCAGGAAAATAATAACATAATAAATCGACTAACAACGAAAATTTAATGGACCATCAAAAAGAGAAATTTCTTCAAATATTCAATTCACTCGATTTTAATAAGATAACTGATCATCCGAATATCCTTATAGCGGCTTCTTTCTTCGATCCCGACAGGTATTGTGCAGCAAAATCGTTTTATAAATTCATGAGAGCCATTGATGATCTTATCGATAATCATAAAGCCGTAAACAGAAGAATTGTCCCGGAAGAGAGAATGCAGTTCGAGGTAAATGTCAACAACTGGCTTAAAATGATTCAAGTTGCGGAAGATTGTCCTCCTGATCAGAAAGAGCTTACAGGGATCATGGAAAGATTCAGAATCCCTCACTGGCCGCTCGAATCCTTCGCCCGCTCAATGATATACGATATCAACAATGATGGATTCGCTTCACTTAAAGATTTCTTCGATTACGCACAGGGGGCTTCAGTGGCTCCTGCATCAATATTTGTTCATCTCGCCGGACTCACAGAGCAGAATGGAAATTATTCGGAACCTGTTTTTGACGTAAGGGAATCAGCAACACCCTGTGCCATATTCAGTTATCTTGTCCATATTATCCGCGACTTCCAGAAGGACCAGCTGGCAAACCTGAATTACTTTGCTGAGGACCTGACGAAAAAATATAGCCTTAGCAAACACGATCTGAGGGAGATTGCATATGGCCATCCTGCCGGCAGCAACTTCCGCAACCTGGTTGAGGAGTATCTTACCATAGCGGATGAATACCGGATCAAAACATTCGAAGTAATAAAAAAGATCCGTCCATTGATGACACCCCGATACCAGCTGAGTCTCGACATAATATTTGAACTCTACCTTATGGTATATGAAAGGATTGATGTCGTTAAAGGAAATTTCTCTGCCGAAGAGCTTAATCCGTCACCTGAAGAAACCAGAAAGAGAGTTTACGATACTATAATGAATTTTCCATCTGATTAACCATGCCTTCCGGAGTCAAAACTGATGCGCGATCCCTGTATTATTCTGAAGGTGACGAAACGGTTCTTGACCTTTTACTTAAGAAGCCGGCTGCCCGATGAAAATTTCATTTCTCTCATCCGGACATTACCCTTTAGATGACAGAATATATTACCATCTTGCCGAAACATTATCAGAAGCGGGGCATTACGTCGAAATAATCAGCAGTAAGGCAGAGCTCAGGGATGATACCCGGAGAATCAAGTTGAACTGTTTCGCTGGTGATGAACTTGGCAAAAGAGAAAAAATAGACCGGTTCGTGAAATGTCTGATGAGTTCCCGTACCGGCATGATAATATGCCCGGAACCTCTTGCAGTAATCGCCGCAAAAAAGTATTCAAAAGCGGTTTCAGGGAAGACAATAATAATATATGATGTTACTGAATGGTACCCTTCTGTAAAGAATCTTGCGCCACATAACCATGTGCTCAGGCCTTTTGTTTTCCTGAAGCTTCTTCTGTTCAATATCTTTGCTGCAGGTCAGGCTGATGCTTTTATTTTCGGGGAATGGTATAAAAGCAGACCTTACAGCCTTTTGTTTCCAAAGAAACCTCATGCTTTTACAACATATTATCCCGATCTGAAATATATTACCTGTACCGAACCCTCACTGCCGGATGGCAGGCTGAGATTATGCTATTCAGGCAGAATAAGCCTTGATAAGGGATTTGGCAATTTCGCCGATGTTATCAAAGTACTGGCCGGCAGGCACAGGGATCTTAAGATCGTTGTCAAAATAATCGGCTGGTTTGAAAATAAACATGACAGAAAGGATTGTGAAGGAGCGTTTATGTCACTGAAGGATCATACGGATATATCTTTTTATGACAGACAGCCATTTGCTGAGTACATTGAATTAATAAGCGATACTGATATCTTCCTTGATCTGCGCCCGGTTACCTGGGAAAACCGCCGAAGCCTCCCTATCAGGCTTTTTTACTATGCTGCGCTTGGAAGGCCTGTTATATTCTCCGACCTGAAAGCCATACGCCGCGAAGTCAGGACCGAAGATTTCGGGTTTCTCGTCAAGCCGGATGAGCCCGGCCGGATAGCCGAAATAATCTCAGAGTATCTGCTGAACAGACAGCATTATTATACCCATTGCAGGAATGCCCGCAGGATGACTGAAGAACACTATAACTGGGAAATAATCAGTAAGGATTTTTTAGCATTCGTTGAAGCACTTTGATCAGTACAAAATGTTATCAAGGAACACAACTCTGACGATCATTACGAAATTCATAATGCTGCTGGCAAACTTCGGGCTGGTAGTGTTTACCACACAATTATGGGGAAGCGGGGGAAGAGGCGAAATAGCTCTGGTAATTGCAAATATCTCGATAATCCTGATCTTCAGCAATATATTTTGCGGGAGCACAGTCGCATACCATGCTCCTGTAATTGAACGGAACCTTCTTCTGGCCATTTCACTCTCAGGTGCAATAATTGTATCACTTGCAGGAGGAATAATATTTGCGGCCGTCTTCGGATGGGAAAATTTCCTGCCCCTTTTCCTCATCACATTATTATTGTCATTAATATCAGCTGTTTCATCATACTGGCTGGGAATAAAAAATATCACGAACTATAACCTGCTGAGCCTGCTGAGTCCCATATTTATACTTGCTGCCCTGGCAATCTTTTATTTCATTTTAAATAAAACTACCCTCAATATAATCTGGCTTTCATATTATACGGGTTTATCCGTGGTTCTGATTATTGCTGTTGCCGGACTGACCAGGAATGAGCTCTTCAAGGTACCCGAAACAGGCTTTTCCGGTATTAAAAGCATATTACATTACGGAGTTAATAACGAATTCAATTATCTGATCCAGTTCCTGAATTACCGCCTTTCGTATTATTTCATTGCAGGCATGCTTGGCCTGGATAAGCTTGGAGTCTTTTCAATAGTTGTTGCAGTTTCCGAGGCTGTGTGGATAATTAGCAGGAGCATGTCTGCAGTTCATTTTTCGAACGTGGTGAACTCCGACGATCATCTGAAATCGAGGCAGGAAACAGTTGCCTTTGCCAGACAGAGTTTTTTGATAAGTCTCACGGCGCTTGCAGTTGCCGTTTTAATACCGCGGACAGGATACCAGTTCATTTTCGGGGAGGAGTTCGGTTCGGTAAAATTACTAATAATCTATCTGATGCCCGGTATCCTTGCCATATCGGTCTCAAACCTGTACGGACACTATTTTGCCGGAACCGGGAACCTGAAGGTATTAAGGAATAAATCCCTCGCCGGACTTGCCGCAACTCTCATCCTGCTGCCTCTCCTGATCAAAAAACTCCAGCTGACAGGAGCATGCATTTCGCTTAATGTCTCATATATCATTTCTTCATTCTGGCTCTGGTATGTCTTCATGAAAGAGGGAAGATCGGCTGAAGTTAAAGCTCCGGAATAATTGTCACTCTTTTCTTTTTTTTCTACCTTGGAATCGCTTTAATGCAAATTTTACCTGTTGTTGAAATGAAAAAATTAATTAAGCCATTAATCCTGTTTATGATTTTCGGTTCCGTCTCCTCCTCACTATTGAGCCAGAGGCGAAGCAGACCTGTGAGGGAAGAGGCTCCGGCGGCCTTTCCCGTTCAGAAGCATGAATTGCCGTTGCTGAAGGATCAGTTTACTTTCTATGATATAAGGCAATACGGGGCAAAGGGTGACAGCGCCACCATCGAGACTGATGCAATCAACAAAGCAATAGATGCTGCCTCTGCCGCCGGTGGCGGAACAGTTTATTTTCCGGCAGGTGACTACCTGAGTTTCTCGATACACCTTAAAAGCAATATAACCTTATATCTCGACAACGGAGCATTTCTTATTGGGGCAAACCCCGAAACAGGCCAGGGCAGGTATGATCCACCTGAACCCAATGCCTTTGATATGTACCAGGATTTTGGCCACAGCCACTGGCATAACAGCCTCATATGGGGTGAAAACCTTGAAAACATTGCAATTACCGGGCACGGATGGATAGTCGGGAACGGGCTGACAAGGTCGGGCAGGACAACTCCGGGTCTTGGAAATAAAGCAATAGCACTTAAGCTTTGCCGCAATGTGATACTCAAGGATATTACTATCTTAAGAGGGGGCCATTTCTGCCTCCTGGCGACCGGTGTCGACAATATGACAATTGATAATGTGAAGATCGACACAAACCGTGACGGATTTGATATTGACTGCTGCCGGCATGTGAGGATGTCAAACTGCAGCGTCAACTCTCCCTTTGATGATGCGATCGTACTTAAAAGCTCATTCGGCCTCGGCTTTGCCAGGGTAACCGAGGATGTCACCATAACCAACTGTTCGGTTAGCGGTTTTGATATCGGCACCTTCCTCGATGGCACCTACCAGCGTAAGAATTATGACCGTGTCCCCGACCGCGGCGTTGTAACAGGAAGAATAAAATTCGGCACGGAATCAAACGGCGGATTCAGGAATATCACCATCACAAACTGTACATTCGAATTTTGCCGCGGCCTTGCTCTCGAGACTGTCGATGGGGGGATACTGGAAGACGTAAATGTAACAAATGTTACAATGCGTGATGTGATGGGAGCTCCTTTCTTTCTGAGGCTCGGCGCCCGTATGCGCGGTCCTGAAGGAACTCCGGTCGGTAAAATGAGAAGAGTCAATATCAGCAACATAGTCGTTTACAGCGCCAATCCCGATTATGCCTCACTTATATTCGGCATTCCCGGATATGATATCGAGGATGTAAAACTTAACAATATTTTGCTGGTTATAAAAGGCGGAGCTCCAAAGGAGCAGGCTGAAATTGCAGTACCTGAAAAAGAAAATTCATATCCCGATCCTCAGGAGTTCGGAAAGATCCCTGCCTACGGTTTTTTCATAAGGCATGTAAGGAATATTGAAATGTCGGATATTGAAATGAAGCTTGAGAATGAAGATTTCAGGCCTCCATTCATACTTGAAGATGTTAAGGGTGCCACATTTACTAATGTAAAAGCTCCTCATGCCGGGGGTGTCCCTTCATTTATCCTTAAAAATGTAACTGATTTCAGGACGGTACAGTGCGGTACAGTGCCTGACAGGAAGATTGATGAGGCCGGGCTGATTAAACTCTGACGGCAGTCTGAAATGATTCAGAACGCCGTAATAAACCCGGTATTCACCCTTCCGTAAGCGGAATTACGGAACTGTTGAGTATATTCCGCTACAAACCTCAGATTACGTCTTAATAAATATCCTGCATGCAGAGTTGCGGACCTGTAATCGAGTTCATCAAAATCCGATTCTACCAGGTTCATCAATCCTGTCAGATACCATTTACTCATATCACCCTTCGGGGAATAAATTAGCTCTGCAAATCCTCCGTGTGTGATAATATCATTAATCGGCATACCACCGGTAACAGGGAATACCCCCAGGTCGGTCCGCCGGACAAACTGTAAATTCAGCACCAGCCTGTCATCAAGGTTAAGAGTAAGGTCTGGTCCGTACATCCTTATTTCATTTGTAAAAGTGGGAAAAATCATGCCCGGATCACTAAGCTCCTCCTTCCCGGTATAACCAAAGAAGCCGATGGTGACGCCCTTTCCCAGTGATTGATTTATCCTCAGCATGAAGTTTTTATGCTTGTCCTTGTCGAACAGGTAGTTTTCATCAGCTTCACCTATGCCGGCTCCGTTCACAATTTCTCCAACCAGGGTGGTTCCGGTCCTGAAATCCTTTTCGATAATAAGGCCTCTGTCATATTTCAGATCCGCTGTGGAGTTGCCCGGTGCAGCGCTGTATATTTTATATGGTTCAAGAGTATATCTCAGTTCTCCTTTAAAAAGCGGGTCAGAAACCTGGAACTGACCAATATAGAAATTGATCCCTGAACCCAGGAAATCGTGATACATAACGAATGCATCCTCTATTCCTGCAATCGTTCCTCTTTCATTGAAAAGGAAATAGAAATAATATGAGATTTTGTCAGATATCTCGCCCCCCGACAATATTTTCAGCACAAAGGGGGAACCGAAATCTGCGGAGTTCTGGTTGTTGAAATTATAAGAAACAAACCCATCCATCCTCAACGCCACCGGCAATTCCCTGAACAGGGAAAGCCGGTCATCGCCGGTAGGGATGAAATATCTTGGCGATTCATATTCCGTCATCCTGAAGCCGTTGCCAGCAAAGTCCTCTCCAAATGCCTTTAGCCTTGGCATGGCAGGTGAGTGGCACACCTGGCAGCTTATCTGGTATTTGCGTGCAAAGGCAGGGATGGAAAAGACCTCTCCGGCTGAAATTATCAGAAGAAATACAACGGCGGCGGTAATTTTTACAAAGAGATATTTTTTCATAGTTGATGTTTTATTGTATTTGCATTTTCAGTCACGGCAAAATTGTAACAGAGGTGCTATGTTCATTTACTACCATTATTTCCGATTCATCTTCCGGCACTTTTAACAGGTCGGCTACAGGTTTCACAAGCAGCTGGTAATTCAGGATTGCCCTCACTTTCATCTGACCGGGAGCTGTACTGAATGGCAGCCTGAAAGTGAACTTTTCCACTTTTGCCTCCCTGGGCCCTATCCTGTAATCGGTACCCAGGCTGGCAGTGTTCCATTGCATAATTGTCATCCTTCCTTCAGGATCAAAATATGGCATTCTGAAGATCCTGTTGCCGGGAGGTATTCCGTCGCGCTGAACACCCCTGAAATCGGCCTGCCTGAGCGGAACTCCCAGATCCTGGTAGGCCAGGTAATCGCCTGAAATTGTATACTCTTCCCCTTCAAATCCCTTTTTATCCACATTCAGATGAAATATATTGCCCTTTGCATCTGTTGCTTCCACCTGAAGCCATGCAATCCGGTCCTCAACCGAACCGGTCGGAAACTTGTGTCCTGTCTTCTGGTTGAAAAGTGCAACAGTAAATACTATTGTCTCCCCGGGTTCAGCTTCGCGTATGTCGGGTTCTATTCTCAACTCTATTGTCCCCCTTACCTTTCCCGGATCATGAGCCCCGTGGAACAAATGTAGTCTTGCATCATTATATGGTTTCGTCATCAGAGCGTTGAGGTATGGCCCTCCTTTGGGCATATGGCAATCCTGGCACCTGACTCCTTCCTTTGAATAGGGACCCTCCTTCCATTCAAGCTGCGTGCTCTTAACCCACACGCCGAACGGATTTTTTTCATTATGACAGTTACCGCAGAATTCGGTCGTACGAAAGAATTCGCTGGTGACAATTTTATGTGCAGGCGATTCAATCGCCGGGGTGCGGCCTGCATATTTTGTCATCCCGGGTTTTATCAGGTAGCTATAATTAAATGGCGGATCTGTCTGAGCTGATTGTACCAGATGGCATACTTCACATGATACCGATTCGTTGGCCATACTCTTCTCCGAGGGTCTGGGCGGCGGGAATTGCTTTCCCCCGATATAAGCCAGTGGAGTATGGCAGCCGTTGCAACCGTCAACGGCATCCTTCAAATCAGGCTTTGCCGCGGCGTGTGCAACGGCAAGATCAAAATACTCAATTTCATCCCAGTGATGTGTATAGGCCTGCGACATCATTGCCTGAGACCATTGCTCATATAATCCCGGGTGACATGAACGACACTTTTTTGATGATTCAAAATCCTTGTACGAGTATTTGCTTTTCAAATCCTCCTGTGGTATCGTTCTGCTGAAATCGAATGCAGTGATCGTCAGAAGACAACCAATAACCGCACCAGGAAGAATCACCAGCCAGGAATTCATTACCTTATTCATAAGATTCAGGATTGTTACGGGTTAAAAGTTAAATAAATTTTTTTTATTTCCCATACCGGATAGTCAGATGCAATTCAAAATCTGGAAACAGCCTGAATAAAGATTGGTTTTATTTATTATTTTTGTAACTTCTTAAACAATTAAACCTCTTGATACTTAATTAAATAGTTATCAAAAAATGAGAAGGTATGTTGATATAGGATCAATAATAGTAATTTCAATAACATTTGTCCTCTTTGTTATAGCCCTGTTTACCAAAGGATTCACTCATGACCTCCTGTTAGAGGCCGGTATTCTGCTGATATCGGTAAAGCTGATAATGATGGCTTACAGATCGGGTGTCTTTTATAATGATATCTTGCAGGAGTTGAAGAATCTAAAGGAAACATTAAACAAAAAGAGCTGAATAGTTATTATATAATCCCGAAAACATCTTATTAATGCTGCAGCTTTATTATGATGTTCTTTTATGACCAGTAAACTGGTTACAAATACTTACAGCCGGAGCAGATCTCGGGGGTCTTGCAACAGCTCTCCAACAGTCAAAAACATGAAGATAAATATATTCTGGTTCAGGCGGGATTTGAGGCTGGAAGATAATACCGGACTTAACCAGGCCTTAAGTTCGGGATTGCCTGTGCTGCCTCTTTTTATTTTCGACAAAAATATCACTGATGAACTCCCTGCCGATGATCCAAGAGTGAATTTCATTTATGAGTCACTCTCTGCCCTTGATAAGGAACTTCAGAAATCAGGAAGCTCAATTCTGATATTAAAAGGTGATCCGATAAAAATATGGGAAGAACTTATAACATCCTATGATATTAATGAGGTCTTCATCAATAAGGATTATGAACCATACGCAGTTGAAAGAGATGGTAAAATTTCGGTTCTGCTTGCAAGACATAATTACGGACCGAAAAAGTTCAAAGACCAGGTGATATTTGAAGAAAATGAAATTCTTAAACCCAATGGTAAGCCTTACACTGTGTTCACTCATTATAAAAATATGTGGCTCCGGAAATTAAAGGAGAGCTTACCTTCAATCACTTATCAGAAAGCACCCGATGATTTAAGGTATTATCAGAAACATTTCAGATTTCCTCATCCTGATGAATTGAAATTCCGGAAAAGCAATATCCTGGTAAAGCCTTACGACTTGTCTGTAATTCATGACTATCACAAATACCGAGATATACCTGCAGCGGATAAAACCAGCTATCTTTCGCCGCACCTCAGATTTGGTACAGCAAGTATCAGGAAAGTGGTTGATAAAGCATACAATGAGAACCTCTCCTTTCTTAATGAACTGATATGGCGTGAATTTTTTATGCAGATTCTGTTACATTTCCCGAATGTTGTAACTAATAATTTTAAACCGGTTTACGATGATATCACCTGGAGAAATGATGAGAAGGAGTTTAAAAGATGGTGCGATGGTGAAACCGGATACCCTATCGTTGATGCGGGCATGAGACAGTTGAAGAGTTCCGGCTATATGCATAACAAGGTACGTATGATAACCGCAGGATTCCTTTGCAAACACCTTCTTATTGACTGGCGGTGGGGTGAAGCTTATTTTGCACAAAAGCTTCTTGATTATGAACTCTCATCCAACAACGGGAACTGGCAATGGGCTGCAGGAACAGGATGCGATGCCGTACCATATTTCAGGATCTTCAATCCCGTAACACAGCAGAAGAAATTTGACCCGGAAAATGAATATGTCAGGAAATGGACCGGATACACGGGAGAAACCGGTTATCCTGAAAAAATTGTGGCTCATGATTTCGCCAGGCACAGAGCACTAACTGCTTATAAATCAGGCATCATTCGAAATCCAAAAAATTACTAACTTTGTAGAATTAATTCAAGTGGTAAAATGACATTAGTCTCTGGAGCCCCGCTTGTACAGATGGACGGTCGAAATCTTTATTACACCTTTATTGCAGGTGCCAGGAAGATAATTGCCAATCAGGTCGAGCTGAATAAGATCAATGTTTTCCCTGTCAACGACGGAGACACAGGCACCAATCTTGCTTCCACTATCAGATCCGTAATAGAATCGCTTCATCCCCACAGATCATATAAAATCACAGCAGACCGTATTGCTGAGGCAATACTGCTTAATGCAAGGGGAAACTCGGGAATAATATTTGCACAGTTCTTTTACGGGCTAAGCAACGAGACCGGTGATCTTAAATCTGTAACCACCAGGCAGTTTGCCGAAAGCATCCAGCGGTCCGTAAGGTATGTATATGAAGCCGTTGCCAATCCCGTTGAAGGCACTATGCTGACAGTAATCAAGGATTGGGCAGATTATATCTACCAGAGCTGGCCCCGGTTTTCAGACTTCAATAATCTGCTGGTCAGTTCGTATGAAGTTCTCAGGAAGTCGTTGCTCGAAACCAAAGAGAAGCTAAAGATTCTGGCAAAAAATAATGTTGTCGATGCCGGAGCAAAGGGATTTGTTCTTTTTGTTGAAGGGATCATCGAGTTTATCCATTCAAGGAATGTGAAGGAGCTGATCCTTTCAAAGACAGAAACAGCATCTTTCCCGAAGATTGAGGAGGTGATTGCAGAAAAGGTTGACTTCAGATATTGTACCGAAGCCATAATTAAAAACAGCCGTTTCGAAAACAGTGCACTGAAAGAGATCCTTGCTAAATTCGGCGATTCAATTGTCGTTGCAGGTTCCGACCGGATCAGAAGGTTCCATATCCACACAAATACACCTGCAGAGCTGTTTGATGAATTGAGGAATACCGGTACTCTTACCTTTCAGAAAGCCGATGATATGATCCGCCAGAGCGAAGCGGTTTACAGCAGGAAGTGGAACATCGCACTGGTGACTGATTCTACCTGTGATCTGTCAAATGACATCATTGATCATTATCAGATCAATATGCTGCCCATCAACATAAATTTCGGCGAGAATCACTACCTCGATAAGATCACAATCCAGCCAGAACAATTTTACAAGCTACTCGATACCGGTGCCGAATATCCCAAATCATCACAGGTCAACGAAGCAGCTTTCACGAATATATATTCACATCTTGCATCTCACTACGACTCAATAATCTCGGTTCATCTGAGCGACAAGCTCAGCGGGACATTCAGCAGCAGTGTCAAAGCCGCAAAAACAATAAGCAGGGAATTCAACAAGCCTGTTACGGTACTGAATTCAAAGAATATCTCAGGCGGTCTTGGTTTGATCGTATTGAGGATTGCCCGGGCAATTGAAGCCGGATTATCACACGACGAAATAGTAGCAAATGCGGAGAGATGGATCAGCAACACCCGTATCCTTGTAAGCGTCAGAACACTGAAATACATGGTCCGCGGCGGCAGGATCTCAGCTGTCAGAGGTCTGGTCGCCCGCATGCTTAACATTAATCCGATTGTTACACTCGACGACACCGGCAAGGCAGTAGCCTTTGACAAAGCTTTCAGCCAGAAAGCAAACATGGAAAAGGTGATGGCTCATATCAAATCTTCAGGAATCCGCAAAATATGGAATTATATTGTCCTCCATGCAAATAATACTGATGCCGCAGCATGGTATACTGAAAAGATGGAAACACTGACAGGTATCAAACCGGTATCTGTCGTCAATATCTCACCGATAATAGGAGCCAATGCCGGAGTGGGTGCCGCATCTGTCGCTCTTCTATATGAATAACTGATTTCACTATGACATTCTTCCAGATTTACGTTCAGGCTCTGGCAGTCATAATGATTTTAATGAGCTTATTATGGATTGCAAGCGTTATAATTAAAAACGTAAGTATTGTTGATCTCTTCTGGGGATTCGGATTTGTTCTGGCAGCAGTATTCTATTTCCTGAAGAGTGATGGCCTTGATGCCAGGAAGATTATCACACTTGCTCTCGTCACAATCTGGGGGCTCCGTCTCTCTGTCTACCTCGCATGGCGGAACTATGGCAAAGGTGAGGATTTCAGATACAGGAACTTCCGGAAAAAATATGGTGAAAGAAGTTACTGGTGGATAAGCTTCTTCCAGACTTTCCTCCTCCAGGGAATGCTGATGTGGCTGATCTCCGCCCCTCTTCTCGGTGCTCAGTATTACGGACAGGATAAGCCTTTGAATATATTCGATTATATCGGGATCTTCCTCTGGATTACAGGCTTCCTTTTTGAAGCGGGAGGTGACTTTCAGCTTGCTGTTTTTAAAGCCAACCCTGCCAGCAGCGGAAAAGTGCTCGATACAGGTTTCTGGAGATATACCCGCCATCCGAATTATTTTGGCGACTCGGCGGTATGGTGGGGATATGGATTTTTTTGCCTCGCTGCCGGAAGCTATCTTCCTGTCCTGGGATCTCTCCTGATGACAGCCTTGATAATAAAAGTTTCGGGAGTGGCAATGCTCGAAAAAAGTCTGAAAGAAAAAAATCCCCGGTACAGGGAATATATTGAAAGAACCAGCTCTTTTTTTCCATGGTTTCCACGGAAGAAGTCCGGCTGAAAGGTATAGCAGTTACAGGTATTTTTAGTATCTTGGAACAATAAAGACCTTATAAGAACCTGTGCAGAAAATGTCCGGTCTTCATGTAAAAGCTAATATCTTCCTCCTGGTAATTTTATTCGGGATAAACAACCTTTTAATATCACAGGAACAACCCGACACTACTGAAATAAACAGGCAGACGAGAACTGCTTCGCTGAATTCCCGGAGGAATCCCGATCTGTCTATCATGGTGGCACGCCAGGCTCTTGCTTCATCCCGCAATATCAATTATAAGCTGGGAATGGCCGATGCATATCTTGCACTGGGAAATGCATGGCTTGCGAAATACAATCCGGGTGACAGCGCGCTCAGCAACTGTCTGAAAGCACTTGATCTCTACAGCCAGCTTGAAGATGATATGGGTATGGGCCGGTCGTATTACGCCCTGGCATATATTTACAGCTTTAAGAGCAACCTCAGGGAATCAGAAAGGTACAGTCTCCTCTGTCTTGAATACTTTGAGAAGGCTGGCTTCAAACAAGGTATTATAAGTGCATATCATGTGCTGTCTTACCTCGCCAGACAGGAAAAAGATCTCGAAAAGGCGCGAGACTATATTGAAAAAGCTATTGAGGCTGCCGGTTCCATCAACGACACTGTTCTGCTCGCCGATGTCACAAATACTCTTGGAACAATTTACTCTGAAATGGCATTGTTCAGCCAGGCAATCGATTCCTATTTTAAAGCCCTGCATCTATGGGAGATGAAAGGCGACTCAAGCGGAATGTCAATCGCTTACGGAAGTATCGGACTCGCATATTATTACCAGGAAGACTATAACAGGGCGCTTGAGTTCTTTAAAAGGCATCTCGTTCTATCTGAAAAGAGAAAAGACCTGTGGGAATTAAGCAAAGTATGCAACAATATAGCTTTGATTTACAATTCCAGAAGCATTTTCGACAGCGCGCTTATTTACCAGCGGAGAAGCCTGGCCCTGAACAAACAGATGAATACTGTTTCCGGTGAGGCATCGACCTCCCATAACCTTGCATCAACCTTCCTTTATCTCCACCAGTTTGATTCTGCCTACTGGTATATTAATCGCGCAATGACTCTCGCTTCCAAAGCCAGTATACAAGTACCGCCTGATTATTATGTCACTCTTGGCAATATACTGCGGTGGAGGGGAAGATATCAGCAGGCATCTGAGAATGCCTTAAGAGCCTATTCGCTTGCCAGGGAGAAAGATATGCCTCATATTTTACTGACTGCTTCTCTCCTCCTTAGTGAAATCTACGCCAAAACCGGTCATGAAGACCTGGCATACAGATATCTGAAAGAGTACACACAACTGTCGGACAGTATAAGCAATGACAAATTCCTGAAACAGGTCACACGCATGGAGATTCAATATGATTTTGACAAAAAACAGAAGGAAGCAGAATTTGCCAGGATGGAAGAAAGGATACTTAATGAAAATAAACTACGACAGCAAAAACAGTATGTAAACGGACTGCTGATCCTCATTGTGTTGCTTTCACTTATCTCATTTCTTTATATCCGCCACAACCGTTTACGCGCACAATTTACCCGTATCGACCTCGAACAAAGACTGCTCAGAGCCCAGATGAATCCTCACTTCATCTTCAACTCCCTCTGCGCTGTTCAGGATTTTATACTGGCCGGCAAACCACAGAAAGCAAATACTTTTCTGACAAAGATCGCCAGGCTGATGCGCAATATCCTTGAGAATTCAAGGGAGGAGTTCATTCCTCTGGAAAAGGAGATTGAGACTGTAAAACTCTACCTCGACATCCAGCAGCTCAGGTTCGAGAATGAATTTGACTATAACATTTCACTCGATGGAACAATCGATCCCGAAAATCTTTCCATTCCTCCTATGCTGACCCAGCCATGCGTCGAAAACTCAATTGAGCATGGACTCCTTCCTCTGAAGGAGAAAGGACACCTGAAAGTCACCTTCAGCATCAGCAACGGGCTTATGAAACTTGAGGTCACCGATAACGGAATCGGCAGAAAAGAAGCTACTGAAAAAGCTGCTGAAAAGGGAGCCAGGAGATCTGTCTCGACAAAGGTGACTGCTGAAAGACTTGAGAACTTCAGGAAAACCCTCAGAAAAAAAAGTATCAGCTATGAGATCATCGACCTTTATGATAATGACCGGGCAGCCGGAACAAAAGTTGTTATGATGCTTCCTTATAAAAAGATCTACGCATAAACCTCACAATAAACCAGACTGAAATTATGAATGCTGTAATAGTTGATGATGAGGCTGGAATAAGAAATACAATAAGAAACCTCCTGAATGATAATTTTCCCGACATTACCGTCCTGGCATCAGCCGGTTCGGTCGGAGAAGGATATGAGGCCATTATCAGACACAAACCCGACCTTTTATTTCTCGATGTGGAACTGCCAGATGGCAACGGATTTGACCTGCTCAGGAGATTCCCGTCCGTCAGTTTCAGGATCATCTTCATAACCGGCCACCAGGAATACGCGCTGGATGCAATCAAAGTCTCCGCACTTGACTATATCCTGAAGCCTGTCGACAATGATGAACTTCGTCTGGCAGTGGAAAAAGCACGCCAGGTTATCAGCCAGGCAGAGCAGCAGATTAAACTGCAGGCGCTTAATGAAAACCTTCAGAGCCCTAAAAAAGTGCTGAAACGTATTATTCTGCATACTTCCGATCATTTACAGATCGTTTCCGTTTCGGATATTATCCGCGCAGAGGCCGACAGCAACTATACCCGCTTCTGGCTCTCCGGAGGCCAGCGTATCATGGTCTCCAGGACTATAAAGGAGTTTGCAGGTCTCCTCGCAGCTTCCGGAATCATACGTGTACATCAGTCTCACATCGTCAACCTGAACTATGTCGACAAATTTGTTAAAACGGGCGGAGGCTACCTCCAGCTTAAGGATAATACCACAGTACCCGTTTCACCAAATCTTAAGAAACAGGTTCTTCAGGCACTGACGGATCATCTTTATGAATAACCACCGGTCCCTCCTGAGATTTTACCCCCCAACCCCTCCCGACCTGTGGTCGGGACCGGCTCTGAAGGGGGGCTGATTCAAACCATATATAGAACATATTATTACTGGATTTTAAGCCTCCTTCAGGGGCAGGCTATGCTTTAGCCTGGCCGGGGACCAAAGGGCACGGATTGTAAATCCGCGCCGGCAAAAAGCATTTTCGTCGACGCTGGCGCCGGTTTGTAACGGGTGCCGTTAAATAAGAACCCTCCGATACTAATTCAAAAGGCCTGTTTACTCATTTGCTATTGATTTATCCCATCGTCAGGCTTTAACTTTCGGGAAAACAATATTGCTTTAAAACATAACCAGATATATTAAGTTACCACTGGTCAACATACCAAAGGGGAGTCTGGTCTAATTATTACTGCACAGTAATTCTCGAATATCCCCCGATGAGGCCTCTCCCCTTTTTCCTGATAACAATTTGATACAACCGCCGCTAAATAGAATATACGAGAAAAACACACAAAAATCAGACATCATAATAAAATCAATCCTCCTTACAGTCTGTGTCTAAGTGATACTGCCTGGTTACTGCTCCTTTTCAAAGAAATGCATTTTCATGAACCTGATGAAAACTTCATAGTCAGATGGCATCGCCCCATGTCCTCCCGCATGCATAAAATAACCCAGGTCGTTTAAGACCGGCATACCGGCAGCCGGCATAACATCAGTTCCAAGACCTTTTTTCCCCAGGAGCAGGTAAACGGGTTCCGCTGCAACAGCAGCAAGAAACTCACCCTTCGGATCTGACCAGTTGTCGGTCTCCCCCGTTTGCAGCAATAACGGCCGCGGCGCCATCAGCGCAACAAGCATATGCGCATCCACCGGCGACATAGAGGGATCATCCTTATAGTTTCTCCAGTTGGCCGCAAACTGGTAAAAGTATCTTGTAGGATGAGTCATGTGATCGATTGTCTCTCCATACCACCGCCTGGAAATTGCCGCTCCTCCTTCCCCTCCGCAGCTGGCAATTACCATACTGAAACGGGTGTCGCGGGCTCCTGTCCACAATACTGTCTTGCCCAGACGCGAAACACCGAACAGGGCTACTTTCCCGGCATCAATCTGCGGATCAGTCTCGAAATAATCCATAGCCCGGCTGAGCCCCCACGACCATGCTGATATTGCACCCCACTCGTCAGGGGCAGGATAAGTAGTCCCGGGCTTCAGATAATAACCCCTTATGCCATATTTAATCCCATCAGCAAAATCGGGTTCTATATCGCTGTAACAGACATTTGCATAACCGATTCCCTGGGATAGAAACTGGTCAAGATTGACCCTTCCGAATCCGCCCTTCAGTGGAGCAGGAATCCTTTTGCCATCCTTTCCCCACATATATCCCGTTCTGATCCCGGGATCATCAGCAACAGAGGAGTTTACTGAAAAACCAATATTGAGGAACAGGGGCACAGGTTTCGTGACGCCTGACGGAAGGTATATCAGTATATCCATCTTGTATTTAGAGGTATCCTTGGTAAAATAAACAGTCACCTGCTTCCTTATTGCCTTGCCATCCAGGGCAGGAGTACCCTTGTCAAAAACGTTGAATGACATATCAGCTGGTCTCCCGGGGACACGTCCGTACTGATACTTCTCGAAAAGCCCGACAATCTCCGGTCTCCGCTTTTTATACCACATCCTCGTATTTTTTACCTTTTTGCCATTAAGCATCACTAGCGGATCGGGAAGTGTATAGGTCCCGACCGAATCTTCATTATAGTTAACATAGATGCCGGCAACAACATTTCTCGGGGCATTCTGTCCAAATACAGCTGAGCTGCAATAAGTTATTGTTAATAAAATAACAGTTGCACTTAAAAATCGCATTCTCATAGTCTGAGGGTATATAATATTGACATCGATAAAAATAGTGATATAAATTAATTATTCAACATGTAATAATCCCTTAACCACGGAGGGCTCGGAGTTTTAACAGAGGGACACGGAAACGTAACTATGGGTTTTCTCCGAGTAAATCCGTGTCACTGTGTTAATCCATGTTCCTTCAGTGGAAAAAAAATGAAAATTGAAATTTCTGATTCTGCTTTCTCACCGATGCGTCATAATAAATATCTTTATAATCATTAAAGCATGTTATTTCACAGTACGAAATATAATATCTAAATTAGATTGAACATGTAACAGATATTTAAATTCTGCAAATGAAAGGATTCCGGATCTATATACTTGCACTGATGGTCTTCCCGGTATCATGTGATAACACTCCTCCGGTGCCCTCAGGATTGATGGTTGAGTTTATCCGTGATCCGGTCGGAGTCAGAATCATGGACCTCAAGCCCGAATTCACATGGATTGTACCGCATGAAGCAAAGCGGCAGACTGCCTACGAGATACTTGTTGCATCCTCAGTGAGAAACCTGAAAAGTGGTGTTGCTGACATCTGGAGCAGTCAAAAGACTATAAGTCCTCAATCGTGTGAGATTGAATTCGGGGACGACAATCTCTACCCGGGTAAAACCTATTACTGGAAAGTCAGGATCTGGGATGAAAACAGCCAGCCCACACCTTATTCCAAAATTCAGTCATTTACCATCGGGGATCCGGATGGCTATATAACTACTCCAAACAGGTTCCTGTCAGCCCTGAATCCAGCTGAAACGATTGTCAGATCTGACGACAACCATTATTTTATCGATTTCGGAAGGGATGCCTTCGGAACTCTTTTCCTTGAATTCAATCCGACAGAAAATGACACTGTCATAATACACCTTGGTGAAAAACTCTCCGGGACACATCATATCGACAGAAATCCCGGAGGGACTATCCGTTACTTTAAAGTGCTCCTGCCTGTCACACGCGGAAAAAAGAGTTATACTGCCTCACTGCCTCCCGACAAAAGGAATACCGGTCCCGCAGCAGTTCATCTTCCCGATTCATTCGGGGTCATAGCTCCCTTCAGGTATGCCGAGCTTGAAAACTGCAGATTCAGTCTTAAACCTGAAAATATCTCCCGGAAAGTGTTCAGTTATTATTTCGATGATGACGCAAGCAGCTTTGCCAGTTCCGATACAATACTTAACCAGGTATGGGATCTCTGCAAATATACAATGAAGGCGACATCCTTCACGGGTATATATATCGACGGCGACAGGGAAAGGATTCCGTATGAAGCAGATGCTTATATCAACCAGCTTGGCCATTACTACACCGACCGTGAATATTCTATGGCAAGGATCTCAAATGAATATTTTATCAGGCATCCCACATGGCCGACAGAATGGATTCTCCAAACTCTGCTGATGTTCTGGAACGATTACATGTTCACCGGAAATACAGAATCAATCGGAGCATACTATGAAGAACTGAAGCATAAAACTTTAAGTTCAATAGCCAGGGAAGATGGCCTGATAAGTTCGAAAAATGTGACTGATGAAATAATGGCAGGCCTGGGCTTTTCGAATGTGAAGGAAAGGATCAGGGATATTGTCGACTGGCCACCGGCCCAGAAAGATACCGGATGGAAGCTGGCCGGTCCCGAAGGTGAAAGGGACGGCTACGAAATGGTTGAGATAAACACCATGGTAAATGTATTTTATTACCGCAACCTTGTCCTGATGTCTGAAGTGGCAGGAATCCTGGGCAAACTGGATGATTCAGTATTCTATCACAGCGAGTCGTTGAGAGTCAGGGACACAATCAACTCAAAACTCCTTGATAAGTCAAGAGGAATATATTTAGACGGCGAATCTTCACTGCACGCATCTCTTCACGCCAATATGATGCCGCTGGCATTCGGAATAGTTCCTGAAGAGCATAAGAAAACGGTCATTGAATTCATAAAATCGCGGGGGATGGCTTGCAGCGTATACGGATCACAGTATCTTCTCGAAGGTTTATACAGGGAAGGTGAGGCAGACTATGCTTACAGCCTGCTTACCTCGACCGGTGACAGGAGCTGGTGGAATATGATCAGATGCGGTTCAACAATTGCTATGGAGGCATGGGATATGAAATACAAGCCAAACTCCGACTGGAACCATGCATGGGGAGCGGCGCCGGTAAATATAATTCCTGGATATATGTGGGGAATAGCTCCCGCTGAACCGGGTTTTAAAAAAGCCGTCATCAGACCCCAGCTTGGCAGCCTTAAGCACAGCAGAATTTCCGTACCTACAATACGTGGAACCATAACGGCTGAATTCAGCGATACAGAAGGAGATAAAGAATATACAATAAATATCCCGGGAAACATGGATTGTGATCTGGTGCTTCTTGACGGTGTTTCCTATAAACTGACTCCGGGTTTTAATAAACTGATATTTAAAAAAGTCCGTTAAATTTACAAATACTGGATAAAGATCGGCCGGAGACCGTCGGCGCTGGCGCCGATTTGAAATCGGTGCCAGGAACAAAAGGCACGGATTGTAAATCCGCGCCAGCAAAGAGCACTTTAATAGACGTAATTACATTGTAATTACAGCATTTTTATTGAATTACAATAGCACTTCGCATGGATAAACTATAAATTATGAAAAAAATCACGACATTTTTTATTCTGGCCGTATTATGTTCTTCCGGAAACACCTGCAGGGATGAACAGGGAAAACAGACCATAAAAGCTGATGTAATTGTTTACGGCGGAACATCTGCGGCAGTGACAACTGCAGTACAGGTCGTAAGAATGGGAAGGAGTGTCATCGTCGTCTCACCCGATAAGCATCTTGGAGGACTCTCCTCTTCCGGACTGGGATTTACCGATACCGGCAATAAGGAAGTGATAGGCGGTCTTGCCCGGGAATTCTACCAGCTCATTTATCAGCACTACCAGAAGCCCGGATCGTGGAACTGGCAGAAACAATCGGAATATGGCAACAGAGGACAGGGTAATCCCGCCATCGATGGTGAGAAGAGAACCATGTGGATATTTGAACCCCACGTGGCTGAGGCAGCATTTGAGAAGCTGATCGCTGACAATAAAATAACTGTTTACCGCGATGAGTGGCTTGACAGGGAAACCGGAGTAACCAGGAAAAATAACAGGATCATTTCGATAAGGACCCTGAGCGGTATGCTTTTTAAAGGTAATATCTTTATTGATGCCACCTATGAAGGTGATCTGATGGCCTCCGCCGGAGTGACCTACACCGTCGGCCGCGAAGCAAACAGCGTCTACAACGAAACATGGAACGGTGTTCAGAAGGGAGTTTTTCATCACGGACACTATTTCAAGGATAACATAGATCCCTACAAGATCCCGGGGGATCCCTCCAGCGGTCTCCTTCCGCGCATATCATCAGAACAGCCGGGGGAGAACGGTAACGGAGACAAAAAGATCCAGGCATATTGTTTCAGGCTCTGCCTTACACAACATCCGGGGAATAAGGCGCCCATCACGAAATCCGAGGGTTACGACAGCACACAGTATGAGCTCCTGGTAAGGGTGGCTGAAACACGGTGGAACGAATTCTTCGCAAAATATGATGCCATTCCTAACATGAAAACTGATGTAAACAATCATGGCCCGTTCAGCTATGATAATATCGGGGAGAACTGGGACTATCCTGAAGCCTCTTATGAAAGACGAAGGGAGATCATAAAAGAACACATAACATATCAGAAGGGATTGCTCTATTTTATGTCAACCGACGCCCGTCTTCCTGCCTGGGTCAGGGAGACAATGAATTCGTGGGGTTATTCAAAAGACGAATTTGTTGATAATGGCTACTGGCCATATAACATCTATGTGAGGGAAGCCCGCAGGATGCTGGGAGAATACGTTATGACAGAAAATGATGTGCTGAACAAAAGACCTGTGCCCAGACCTGTCGGAATGGGTTCATACACAATGGATTCCCACAATGTTCAGAGATATGTCACTCCTGAAGGATTTGTACAGAACGAAGGGGATATCGGGGTAAGGGCTCCAAAACCTTATCAGATCGACCTTGGTTCCCTGCTGCCCGAAAAGGAAGAGTGCATCAACCTTATTGTTCCTGTTTGCGTCTCCTGTTCACATATTGCATTCGGGTCGATAAGGATGGAACCTGTATTTATGATACTTGGCCAGAGTGCCGGGACTGTTGCTTCAATGGCACTCGAAAAACGAAAGAATATTCACGACCTGGCATATGAAGAAATTAAGAACAGGCTAGAATCCGACGGACAGATACTGCAATATTTACCTGAATAACTAATAATAAAAAGATGAAGAAGCGAATACTGATCATAGCCTGCCTTGCATCTGCCCTAACAGGCATTAACCTTAATGCACAGGTTAAAACCCTTGTCCTGTGGCCTGATGGCATTCCGGGTTCGATGCGCGATGCTTCCTATACCGAAGTTTCCACCGTAGCCAACGGTATAATAACCAGATGGGTGAAAGTTACTGACCCTGCAATCACTGTTTGCCTGCCTCAGAAGGATAAAGCTACAGGTACCGCTGTGCTTATCTGCCCCGGAGGAGGGTATGGCACGCTTGCTTTTGACCATGAAGGGAATGCGATAGCTGAATGGCTGAACGATAATGGCATAGCCGGTATCATACTTAAATACCGTCTTCCTTCCGACTTGATTATGAAAGATAAATCAATAGGTCCCCTCCAGGATGCCCAGGAAGCGATGCGTACAATACGCAGGAACGCGGGAGCATGGAACATCAATCCGCGGAAGATCGGCGTTATTGGCTTCTCGGCAGGGGGACACCTTGCATCAACCCTTTCGACACATTTCGCTGAAAAGGTTTATGATACAAAAGACACAACCAGCGCGCGTCCCGATTTTTCCATTTTGCTCTATCCAGTAATTACAATGGATTCATCTTTCACTCATGCAGGCTCCAGAAGGAACCTCATCGGGGATAATCCGCCGGACGAGGCCATAAAAAGATTCTCAAATGAGCTTCAGATAACCCAAAAAACACCTCCTGCATTTATTGTCCATTCTGCTGACGACAATGGAGTTCCCGTAAAAAACAGCTTTGTATATTATGAAGGTTTGCTGAAATACAGGATACCTTCCGAGCTTCATATATTTCAGAAGGGAGGACACGGTTATGGTCTTGCGGAGAACAGGGGAACCCAGGCTGCCTGGCCGGAATTATGCATCACATGGTTAAAAGCATCAGGATTTTAATCCCACTTATTGTCTTAGCGAGGATCCGTTGATTACCAGTTCCGTTTTGATGACTTTGGTCTGGAAGGGTGCGGAATAATCCTTTTCAAGACGGTCAATCAACAGCTTTACTGCTTCCCTTCCCATTATGTAGCCGTGCTGATCGACAGAGCTTAAAGACGGATCGGTCAGACCGGTGATCTGGCCGCTTGAATAGCCGACAATCGCAATATCCTTCGGGACGTTAAAACCATATCGTTTAACGATCTTCATTGTTTCGGCAGCAGTAAGATCATTTACTGCAAAAAAGCCATCCGGTATATTATTCCCTGATAAAAATCCCGGAATTACCAGCCTGGCTTCTTCAACAGTGTCGCACCTGATAATATTCCTCTCAATAACGGGGAAGCCATGCTCTGAAAGAGCTCTTATATATCCATCTTTCCTGTACTTTCCTATCATCAGGTTTGGCGGACCTGAAAGGTGAACAATATTCCTGCATCCCATTGCAATAAGGTGCTTTACGGCCTTGTATGCTCCTTCCTCATCATCAACCACCACTCTGTCAGACTCAATCTCATTGCATATACGGTCGAAAAAAACAACAGGTATCCCGGCTTTCTGTATTTTTCTCAGATGGTTAAAGTTTTCTGTCTCCTTCGTTATGGAAACCAGGATCCCGTTTACCCTGTTTGTCAGCAAGGTTTCAACAGCATTTACTTCCCGTTCGTATGATTCGTTTGACTGGCAGAACATCACCTGGTATCCCGAATCATATGCCAGATCTCCTATTCCCCCGATGACTGTTGAGAAAAAATAGTGAATTACCTCCGGAACAATTACACCTATTGTTTTGCTGAAACCACTCTGGAGACTCTGTGCAATGGGATCCGGTTTATAATTCCATTTTTCAACAAGGTCCATTACAGCTTTTTTTGTTGAAGAACTGATATCCGGATGGCCTTTTAATGCTTTTGACACAGTCGAAGGAGAAATCCCAAGCTCCTTTGCAATATCTTTAATTGTTACCTGCCCTTTATGCATCCTGTATCAGAATTGTTTTTGTGCCTGTCCAAATTAAATGAAATATTCTGTTTTTCATAAAAATGTTAAATATCATTCCCGCCGGATTTATTTTCATATACATAAAAGAAACAAATTGCATAATTTTTGTGCTCCGACAGATAAGATCAGCAAAAAATAATCATTTCAAACGTTTGCGGTAAACCATGTTAATTTATTGAAAATTAATGGTTTCAATTAGGCGGGGATAAAAATTTATTTTATATTTGTCAAACTTAAAACCAAATGAGATTGAGGAAATAAATTAATCAAGTAAACTGCTACTATCATTTAATTAATCATTCTATGAAAAAACGAATTTTAACGATGCTGTATCTGCTTCTTCTCGGATCAGTTTTTTCCGGGGCACTTATAGCCCAGGGGATACGGGTCTCGGGTAAAGTAACGGATGCGGCTGACGGTTCTGCTTTGATCGGGGTAACAATCCGCGAAAAGGGAACCGCGAATGGTACAGTAACTGATGTTAATGGAAATTACAGCATAACTGTTGCTTCAACTGCAACACTTGCTTTTTCGTTCATCAGTTATACACCCCAGGAAATCCCCGTAAACAACCAGACTGTAATTAACGTTTCGCTGGCAATTGAAAGTACAGCTCTCCAGGAAGTGGTTGTTATCGGCTATGGCACCGTCCGCAAGGGAGATGCAACAGGATCGGTAAAGGCTGTAACCTCGGAGTATTTCAATCCGGGTATTGTCAGCTCACCTCAGGAAATGGTCATCGGGAAAATGGCAGGGGTACAGATCACCACCAGCGGTGGTGCTCCGGGAGACGGCGCTACAATCCGCATCAGGGGCGGTTCATCACTGAGAGCAAGCAACGATCCCCTTATAGTTATCGACGGTGTGGCCGTTGACACTGAAGGTCCGACCGGGATGAGAAACCCGCTCTCCACAATTAACCCTAACGACATTGAGACCTTTACCGTTCTCAAGGACGCGTCGGCAACGGCAATCTATGGTTCAAGGGCATCGAACGGCGTTATCCTTATAACAACCAAGAAAGGCGCCACAGGAAAACCTTTCACGGCAAATTATACAGGAAGTGTTTCGATGAGTAGCCCGATAAAATTTGTTGAAGTATTTTCAGCAGATGAGTTCCGGCAGCTTATTGCTACAAAATATGCATCAAATGCTCAGGCTCAGGCCCTTCTGGGCGACTACGATACCGACTGGCAGAGGGAAGTTTTCCGGACATCAGTTTCCCAGGACCATAACCTTAGCTTCTCGGGCGGCCTCGGCATTCTGCCGTACAGGGCAAGCATCGGATATACCAATCAGAACGGTATTCTGAAGACCGACAATCTGGAACGCTTTACAGGTTCCATTAACCTTAATCCGTCATTCCTTGATGATCATCTGAGAGTTGAACTGAATGCAAAGGGGATGATCAATAACAACATCTTTGCAAACCAGGGTGCAATCGGCGGTTCCCTGTCAATGGATCCGACACAGTCACCCGACTACCTCTGGAAAAATCCGGATGGTTCTCCGCTTTTTGTTGCCCCGATGAATCCATTGACCCAGCTTTATGACCAGGATGATGTTTCAACAGTGAAACGTCTGCTTGGTAACCTTCAGCTGGAATATAAGCTTCATTTCTTCCCTCAGCTAAGGGCAAAGCTGAACCTTGGTCTTGACAAATCGGCCAGTGACGGTACCGTAAAGATACCGGTAGGTTCATTCCTTTCCTATTCCACCTATCACGGACTAGGGAGATTTACCGATTATTCACAGCGTAAGACCAACTCGCTCCTCGATTTCTACTTTGACTATAATGGTGAGTTTGGCGGACACAGCCGTGTAAATGCTGTTGTGGGATATTCCTGGCAGCACTTCTACAGAGATGGCAATAACCTGACAATGTCAAATGACGGCAGCGTAACTTATGACAACACTGATTACAAATCTGAAAGCTACCTTGTTTCGTTCTTCGGAAGGGTCAATTATGTATTCAAAGACAGGTACCTGCTGACATTTACTCTCCGTGATGACGGTTCTTCGAGGTTCTCTCCGGAGACAAGATGGGGACTGTTCCCATCTGCCGCAGCAGCATGGAACATTTCAAAAGAGAGTTTCTTCGCCAACCAGTTTGTTTCAAATCTTAAACTGCGGCTTGGATATGGTATAACAGGCCAGCAAAATCTCAGCGATAATGACTATCCCTACCAGGCTGTTTACACCTTTGCCGACGTGGGTGCCTATTACCAGTTTGGTAACAGATACGTCCAGACGTCAAGGGCCGGGGGTTATGATGCAAACCTTAAATGGGAGGAGACAACAACCTTAAACCTTGGTCTTGACTACGGGTTCCTGAAAGACCGCATTACCGGTGATATTGACGTCTATTACAGGAAGACCAAAGATCTCATCAACCAGATTCCTGTTCCGGCCGGGACCAACCTGACTAACCAGATTGTGACAAACGTGGGTGACCTCGAAAACAAAGGGATAGAGTTTTCTATCAATGCAAAAGCAGTAACAACGGCAAACATCGACTGGGAGATAGGATTTAACACAAGCTACAATACCAACAAGATCACCAAGCTGACCGCTGTTGACGATCCGGACTATAAAGGCGTTTATGTCGGCGGGATATCCGGCGGTGTCGGCAATACCATACAGATCCACAGTGTGGGATATCCGTCATACGCATTCTATATACAGGAACAGGTGTATGATGCTGAAGGCAATCCGATCGAAGGACTTTATGTTGACCGTAACAACGATAAGGCTATCACAGGCGATGACAGGTACAGGTACAAGAAACCTGCTCCGACAGTTCTGATGGGCTACTCCTCACTTTTCAGATATAAGAACTTCGACTTCTCATTCAACGGCAGGATAAGCCTCGGCAACTATGTTTACAACAACGTATTCAGCTCGGGTTCCTATGCAAACGTTGCAGCTTCAGGATACCTGTCAAACAGGGTTAAGAATGTTCAGGAGACAAATTTTGAAAACTCCCAGTATTTCTCTGATTATTATATCGAGAACGGATCATTCATGAAGCTTGACAACATCTCACTGGCCTATAACTTCAATAACCTCTTCCAGGAAAGGTTCAGGTTAAGATTATATCTGACTTCGCAGAATCTGATCACACTGACTAAATACTCTGGTCTTGATCCCGAGGTATTCAGCGGTATCGACAATAACATCTATCCGCGTCCGAGGACCTTCCTGCTGGGTGTCAGCTTAACCTATTAATCGTAACACATGACTGCTATGAATACAAAAATTTATAAAACAATAAGTATGGCGGTGATCATCCTTTCAATGTTAATCACTGCCTGTGTGAAGGATCTGGATACCATTCCTCTCGATGATGATGTGCTGACATCGGAGAAGATATACAGCGACTTTAACAATTATGAAAAAGTTCTTGCAAAGGTATATGCAGGTCTGGCAGTATCAGGTCAGATGGGTCCTCACGGCGCGAACGACCTCAGCGGTCTCGATGAGGGATTCGGCCAGTATACCAGGGCCTACTTTTATGCTCAGGAGCTGCCAACCGATGAGGCAATACTCGGCTGGAATGACGGTAACCTGAGAGACTATCAGGAGATGGACTGGTCAGCCTCAAATGAGTTCATATTCAACATGTACTCAAGGATCTTCTACCAGATATCACTCTGCAATGAGTTTATCCGTGAAACCACCGATGCTAAACTGACAGACCGCGGTTTCATCGAAACACAGAAGCAAACCATCAACCTATACAGGACCGAGGCACGCTGTCTCAGGGCGCTCAGCTATTACCATGCGCTTGACATGTTCGGAAGTGTGCCGTTTGTAACAGAAGAAGACGCTGTAGGCAGTTTCCTGCCGGAGCAGATCTCCAGAACTGATCTGTTTGACTATGTTGAGAGCGAACTTCTCGATATTGAAGCTGATCTGATGGCTCCAATGACAAATGTCTATGGAAGGATGGATCAGGCAGCGGCATGGATGCTTCTTGCAAAGCTCTACCTGAATGCAGAGGTTTATGGCAAAGGAACGAAATATACCGAGGCTGTCACATACTCGAAGAAGGTAATTGATGCGGGATACGTTCTTGAAGATAATTATGCCAAAATGTTCATGGCCGATAATCACAATGCCAAGGGCATCATCTTCGCCATACCCTACGATGGTGTAAATACAAAAACATGGGGCGGGACATGCTTCATTATCAACGCAGAGGTCGGAGGGACGATGCTGCCGGCCGATTTCGGGATCAGCGGGGGCTGGTGGGGGTTAAGGGCCAAACCACAGTTCGTGGATAAATTTCCTGCTGATAACTCCGACAAGAGAAAGATGTTCTATACGGCCGGACAGTCGAAAGACATAAATGACATGTTCAACTTCAACCATGGTTATGCCGTGACTAAATGGAAGAATGTTAAATCAACCGGCGGTGCAGGGTCAAATGCCACACACCCCGATACCGATCAGCCGATCTTCAGGCTTGCTGATGCATACCTGATGTATGCCGAGGCAGTGCTGAGAGGCGGACAGGGAGGCTCTGCTGCAACAGCACTCGATTATGTCAACCAGATCAGGACAAAAGCCTATGGCAACACTACAGGTAATATAACCCAGGACCAGCTGACTCTCACCTTCATACTTGATGAGAGAGCCAGAGAGCTTTACTGGGAAGGATACAGGCGTACTGACCTCATAAGGTACGGGCTCTTTACAGGCAGCGGATATATCTGGCAGTGGAAAGGCGGAGTTCAGGCAGGAATTGCTACAGATGCGAAGTTTAACCTGTTCCCGATTCCTGATGCTGACATGGGAGCTAATCCCAACCTTGTACAGAATACGGGCTATTGATTTATTCTAAAAACAAACAGTTATGAAAAAGATAAGTCTGATAATATTGATGTTCGTGACGCTGTTCCTTTCGGCTTGTGAGAAGGACAAGGAAAACGTCAGGTTGCCTGATACCATTACAGCAAATACTCTTAACAATCTGTCTGCCTCATCGTTTGTCCTGCTGATGGATGACGCAGCCAACCAGTTTCAGTCATTTGCATGGAGTGAAGTCGATTTTGGTTTCCAGGCTGTTATAACTTATACCGTCCAGGTGGATAAAAAAAGCAATAACTTTTCAGCACCATCTGATGTTGTTTCAGTAACTAACGGTACCACGGGTTCCATCAAGATAGGTGATTTCAACAAGATACTTCTTGATGCGGAGCTTAATCCCGAGGAAGCAGTTGCTCTTCAGTTCAGGGTAAAAGCTACAATACATACAACGGTTGCTCCTGTATACTCCAATATTGTTGAGGCAACAGTAACTCCGTATGCAACTGTATTCCCCCCAATCTATATGTGCGGGGAGGCTGTAGGCGGATGGAACTGGAACCTATACACATACAAAGAACTGAGAAGCTCAGCGCCAAGCATTTATGAAACTGTAGCATACTTTAACAATACCGGTCAGTATGCCTACTTCAGGTTCTTCAAGCAGACAAACTGGGATCCGGTATCATGGAACTATCCATACTTTACCGGTACGGTAAGCAACCTTTTTGAAGGCCAGACCGATGGTGACAAGAATTTTAAATTTATTGGTACTTCGGGTTATTACAAGATCACTGTTAACATGAAGACCAAATCAGTCTCTATGGAGGCAGTTGCTGAGCCACAGATGTTTATGACCGGATCGGGCGTAGGCACCGGGGCCTGGGGCTGGAATGCAGGAGAGTATGTACAAATGACATGGCTGAGCAACGGGATCTTCAGAGCTACGGCAGGATTTATAAACGGGGGAGCCTTCCGGTTCTTTGCACAAACCGGATGGGCCACATCTTATAACTATCCATACTTTGCCGGTGGTACAGTAACAAATCTCCTGGAAAATGCTAATGATGGTGACAAGAACTTTAAAGTTCTCGCTGCAACTGGCAACTATGTGATAACTGTCAATATTATTGATAAGATAGTTACCATGGAGCCGGCACCATGATCGAGTGTGTAACATATTTATGAATTAATTCCGAAAGAGGCTGTCATCTGTTGAAGGCAGCCTCTTTATATAAAATTATTATGAGATCTTATACATTGTTTTTTACCCTGTTAATAATTGCCTGCTGTAATGGTAAGGAAACCGGAAATGATCCAACGGATAAAAGAGTATACTATTCTCATACAGAATTTTCAATGGGAGCAGACCTTTCGTATGTAAATCAGATTCTCGATTACGGTGGGATTTACAAGGATTCGGGAGTCGTTATGAATCCCTATGCAATCTTCAGGAAGTACGGTGCAAATACTGTCCGTTTCAGACTCTGGCATAACCCTCAATGGACGCGCGAGGTTTATACTCCTTCTATCCCCGGTATGTATAACGATTTTAATGATGTCAGAAAAGGAATCACAGCGGCAAAATCTCAGGGAATGGCTGTGAGCCTCGACTTTCATTATTCTGACAGCTGGGCTGATCCGGGAAAACAGGTACCTCCCGCTGCATGGACCGGCTTATCACTCGGGGTGCTTCGCGACAGTCTCCATAATTATACCCTGAAAACACTTGAAAAGCTTGAGACAGCAGGACTAATGCCTGAATATGTACAGGTCGGCAACGAAATAAATTCGGGATTTCTTTTACCCCAGGGTGACAGGTGGAAGAAGAAAGACGATTTCATCACCCTGATCAATGCTGCAATCAAAGCTGTAAGGGATGCTTCAGTCTCTTCCGCTATTAAACCCCGAATAATTGTCCATATCGCCCAGCCTGAAAATGTACAATCCTGGTTTGAAGGTATGTCGGCAGCCGGACTGACCGATTATGATATTGTGGGAGTATCATATTATTACATGTGGTCGTCGGTGAGTATCGAAAATGTCAGTGATTACATTGCCGGTATAAAAAACCTTACAGGGAAGGATGTCATGATTGTTGAAACGGCTTACCCGTGGACCCTCAACAATGCCGATAGCTATAATAACATCATTGCAACAGATAAGCTCACCGTTACATACCCTGCCAATCAGACAGGGCAGTACAATTACCTGGTAAAGCTTACCCAGGAGATAATTGACGGAGGAGGCGCCGGTATTCATTACTGGGAACCTGCATGGATAACATCGAACATGAAAGACAGGTGGGGAACAGGTTCTTCATGGGACTGCAACACACTGTTCGACTTTACAGGAAACGTGGTGAAAGGAATGAAATATATGACATATCCCTACAACTTTAAAAAATAATACCCCGGACACGAACTCAACCCGGAACCCGGAACGCTAAGCATCAGCATATGTTACTAAAGCTCCACATCATAACATTATTTTCTGTAGTATGCTTTCTGTCGCTTGACGGGCAGGTGGTCACAACCAATCCTGTTTTCCCTACAGCATCTGATGCTGTTGTTATAACCTTCAACGCCGATAAAGGAGATATGGGACTAAAAGACTACACAGGAGATGATGTCTATGCACATACCGGAGTAATAACTGATAAGAGCGCCGGCGGATCTGACTGGAAATATGTAGTTGCATCGTGGACAACCAATGTGCCAAAAGCGAAGATGACAAAGGTCTCAGCCAATGTCTATACACTTACAATTTCACCTTCAATACGCGATTACTTCGGCGTTCCGGCTACGGAAGAGATCAGGAAGCTGGCATTTGTCTTCCGCAATTCCACCGCTAGCCGGACAGGCCGCGATACCGGCGGCGCCGACATCTTTTATGACGTAAGCGAAACGCCGGTCTTCGGCGTTATGATCTCACAGCCCGTGCTGTATACCTCCCTTGCTGATGAAGGTGAGAGCGTTACCATCGAGGCATCAGCATCAATGTGCGACTCCCTGATATTGCTCCAGAACGATGTAAGACTGAAGAAAGTAACGGACCTGACTGCCACATATTCTCTGACAGCGTCCGGCACAGGTCTTTTTAAGATCGTGGCCAGGGCATGGTTCGGGCTGGTGATGAAGGAGGATTCGGTTTTTTATTATATCAGACCACCGGTTACAGTGGAAGAGGTTCCCGCTGGTGCCAGACCCGGTGTAAACGTGACAGGTGATAACAGCGCCCTGTTTTTACTATATGGTCCGGGTAAAGATAATGTTTTTATACTGGGCGATTTTAACAGCTGGATCTTCACCGATGAAGGATATATGAAAAAGAGCAGCGATGGTAACTGGTTCTGGAAGGAAGTATCAGGACTTGATCCGCTGAAAGAGTATGGGTTCCAGTATGTGGTTGACGGTTCCGTCAGGATTGCCGATCCATATTCCACCAGGATACTTGATCCGTGGAACGACAGATATATCACATCCGAAACATATCCCGGATTGAAGGCTTATCCTGAAGGTCTGGCGGAAGGGCTTGTTTCTGTTTTACAGACACAGCCGGTGCAATATACATGGAAGAACAGTTCTTTTACCTCTGCAGCGAAGAAAGACCTGGTAATATATGAGCTTCTTGTACGCGATTTTGTGGCAGCCCACGATTTCAAAACAATCCGTGATTCACTGGCATATTTCTCACGGCTCGGAGTTAACGCCATTGAATTCATGCCTGTGGCTGAGTTTGACGGGAACAGCAGCTGGGGTTATAATCCTTCAATGTATTTTGCAGTTGACAAGTATTACGGCACCTCCAACAGTTTCAAGGAACTGATAGATTCGTGTCATGGCAGGGGTATTGCAGTCATCCTGGATATAGTGCTTAATCATTCATACGGGAATAACCCCCTGGTAAAAATGTATTTCAACACAGCCGATAATAAACCTTCAGCAGATAATCCCTGGTTCAACGTCGATTCGCCAAATCCCGTATATTCGTTTGGTTATGATTTCAACCATGAGAGTCAGGCTACCAGGGAATTTGTTGACAGTGTCTGCCATTACTGGATCAGCGAATACAGGGTGGACGGATTCAGATTCGACTTCACAAAAGGATTCACGAACACCCCGGGAGATGGCTGGGCATATGATCAGGCACGCATAGACATCCTGAAACGTATAGGAGACAAGATCTGGTCGTATAAGCCCGATGCACATCTTATACTGGAACATTTTGCAGCTAACACCGAGGAGAAGATACTCTCCGATCATGGCTTTCTGCTCTGGGGCAACGCAAAGAACAGCTATCTCGAGGCAGCAATGGGTTATGCTTCAGATCTGTCGATGGCCTCATACCTTCACCTTGGATGGAACCAGCCGGCACTGGTGACATATATGGAAAGCCATGACGAGGAACGTATGATGTTCAAAAACCTTACCTGGGGCAATTCAGGTTCAGGGTATAATATCAAGGACCTGAGAACTGCTCTCGACAGGGTCAGGCTGGCAGCGACATTCTTCTTTACGATCCCCGGGCCAAAAATGATCTGGCAGTTTGAAGAGCTGGGATATGACGTTTCGATCGATATGAATGGCAGAACAGGCGAGAAACCAATAAAGTGGGATTACTACTATGATGTGGATCATCAAAGGTTGTTCCGGTTCTTTAAACTTCTTATTAACCTCAAAAATACTCAGCCGGCATTCCGTACAAACAATTTTACATGGTCGCTTGCCAATCCGGTGAAAAGGATCCAGCTTAATGATCCGTCAATGAAGGTTAATATCCTCGGAAACTTCGGGATTACCAACTCCACCATCGATCCCGCTTTTCAGCAAACAGGAAAATGGTACGAATACTTTACCGGGGATTCTGCAGAAATTGTGGGTGTAAATAATACGATCTCTCTGCAGCCGGGTGAGTACAGGCTTTACACCACAAAGAAGCTGCCGCCCGCGGAACTTATACTTGGCATCAACGACCGGGAACTTCCTGAAATTGATGATTTCGTGATCGCCTATCCGAATCCGTCATCAGGCGAATTCAATTTTCTCATACAGGCTGAAGCTCCTGCCCCTGTCTCACTGATGGTTTTTGATATTACCGGAAAGATGGTCAGGAAGCTGCGGACAGAGATTCCCGGGGATGGATCCGGGACAATAATATGGGACGGCAGATCAGAGAACGGATCATATGTGCCGGAGGGTATCTACCTTATCCAGGTAAGTACACCATTAAAGATCCGGACTCTTAAGGTAATTAAAACAAACAATTAATATTTTCTCAGGACGACAGCGCCCAGAGGTTCAAGGTTTATCTCCAGCCCTGAACCTGAAGCTTTCCACGAACCACCCATGGATACCAGATCTCTGAAAGTATCCCCATGTTTTATTGTGATTGCTGCTGATTGTGCCTGTAATGACCTGTTGAAAACTGATATTATTTCATCATCATCATATATCCGCTTGTATCCAATCAACATCTTCTTATCATCTGCAAGAATGAATTTAAGATCGCCATGGACCAGCGCCGGATTTTCCCTTCGCAGTGATATGAGCTTTTTGTAGAAAGATAATAAAGCCGTATCGGGTTCCACTTTATCGACAGGTCGAATTTTTGCAGGATAGTAATGTGCCTTTTCATCTTCATAAACGATGTCATCCCATACCACAGGTTTCCTGCAGTCAGGATCATCCGCACCCCACATTCCAACCTCATCGCCATTCCAGATATGAGGAGCCCCGATAAAAGTGTACTGGTGTACCAGCAGGAGCATCTGTTCTTTCCTTGTAAGTTCATCGGGCTTGTTAATCTTATAATCAGGATCGTCGGACGGTTTTGCATTGTACTTGTCCATGGTTTTATTATACAGTGAGGTGGATAGTCTGGGTGAATCGTGGGTGGCCGCCACATTCATCATAACCTGCAGATTGTCCGTACGAATTCCCTTGTTGATCCTGTCAATCTCACTTATAAAGCCGGTCGGGGTAAGAACGGGTACAGCCTGTCCGAAAAATCCTCTCGCCACTCTGTACCACCTGTAGTTCATAATAGCGTCATACTGGTCGCCTCTAAGAAAAATTCCGGGATCAAGAAGTTTGTCGGGCCATTCCAGCCACCATATTTCTCCAACGAGGTATGCCTGAGGATTCACTGAACGAACCACCTTACGATAATCGCGCCAGAAACCCATTGGGATCTCACCTGCGACATCAAGCCTGAAACCATCGACGCCATCTGCAGGATCGCCGTTGTTGTCAGGATCAAGCCATCGTTTCGATACGCTGAAAATATGCTGCTTTAAAGATCCTGAATGAAGATTCCCCTCAAATGGCATGATGCTGTCATCGGGAGGAATGATATCCTTCCTGAATACCGGCATCCACGGATTGTTTCCGCCCCAGCCTTCATACCTGAACTCATCTTCCGGAGTTGCAGGATTGTCAAACTCATGAATGTTGTACCACTCTGTAAATTCCGAATCACCGCCATTCTTCCGGATATCATCCAATGCCCAGAATATTCTTCCTGTATGATTCCATGAATAATCCATTATCACTCTTATACCCCTTGAGTGACATTCACTGACCAGCCTGAGAAAAAGCTTGTCGGCCTTAGTCCATTTCCATGTCGCCGGATCTCCCGGTATTTCAGAATTCATCACTTGTGCATCACCGGCAGGATCGGGTCCGAAATTACGATCGATATGTGTATAGTTCCTTGCATCGTATTTATGAAGCGACGGGGAATCGTTCAGCGGATTGAAATAGATTGCACTGATCCCTAGTTCCTGCAGGTAATCCATCTTATCGAGTACTCCCTGAAGATCACCGCCATATCGCCTGGCCTGGATTTTTGAATTAAAGTCTCCTGCATTTACACTGTCAAGCCATGGTTCTTGCTTATACCAGTCGTGACCCCATGGTGTCACCTCCCAGTTTTCAGGTATCTCATCCGGATAAGCTCCTTTGATATCGGCCGGAGCGGGATCGTTTGAGGGATCTCCGTTACGGAAACGCTCAACAAATATCTGGTACCAGATTACTT
>JADDYF010000464.1 GCA_015712185.1 Bacteroidales bacterium | reverse complement strand
AATGGGAGCAAGCCCCGACGGATCACTCGTATATGTAAAGCTCATGAACGATACGGTCATTGCAGTTTCAACATCGGGAAATTCTTTTAAGACTGAATGGGCAGTTGACGGAGGATTTGGTTATGAGCATAATCCGTGTCCAGTAACGGCAACGGATAAAATAGTAATTGCTGCGACACGAACCGGTATGGTGGTGGCGATTGATCCGGCATCACGCAGAGTTGCCTGGAAATATAAAGCAGGGAATTCTTCTGTTAATAAAGTTGTAGCAGGTCCCGATAACACGCTGTGGATTACTTTGTCAGAAGGAAGGATAACAGGAATAAAACCAATAATCGAATAATATAAACAATTGATTTACATTAACCTAACTTAATCCATTTATTATGAAAATCAAAAAAGTATCGTTCTTTTTTGCCATGTTATGTTTGCTTTACAGCTTTACATACGGGCAAAGTATTACAGGCGAGGTCATTGACAACTCCAACAACGAGCCTGTTGTCGGAGCCAATATCTCTGTTCCGGGAACAAATGTCGGAACGACGACAGATATTGCCGGAAAATTCACACTTGCACTTCCGGCCGGAGCGGCACAGATACAGGTATCATTCATCGGGTACACAACACAGCTGGTCAGCGTACAGCCGGGGGGGACATACAGGATCATGCTCGTACCTGAGCTTGAAGTACTCGACGAAATAGTAGTAATAGGTTACGGTACGCAGCGCAGAGTGAACCTGACCGGGGCAGTTTCAACTGTTGATGTCAGCGAAACCCTCGAGGCAAGGCCGATAACCGACGTCGGACGTGCACTCCAGGGAACAACTCCCGGGTTGATCGTTACAACAACCTCAGGAGCCATTGGTGATGTTCCGAATATTAAGATCCGTGGTCTGGTCGGTACGATAAGCGGTAATACAGGCAGCCCGCTGATACTTGTCGATAACGTGGAGGTGCCCAACCTTAATTATATTAATCCTGATGACATAGAGAGTATATCAGTCCTGAAAGATGCCTCAACCACAGCCATATACGGAGCCAGGGCGGCTTTTGGAGCAATTCTTATTACAACCAAGCATGGAAACAAGGATGGCAGGATAAATGTTGCATATTCTAGCAACTTCTCCTGGGCGACACCCACTGATGTTCCTCAACACTCAAGGGCAGACCTGAACCTACAGTATTCGTATGACATGCTCAATGCTCTCAAAACAACGCCGACCTGGGAATATGGTCAGGTAGGGTACTATTATAATCCCGACGTGATAGCCAAAGTAAAATCGTGGATCGATAATTATGGCGACAATCAGGATGTCCTTGGCCGTGAGCTTGTTCCCGGAAGAGATTTTGAATACAGGGCAAGCGGGGGCGCATACTTCTATCGTCCATGGGATATTTATGATATTTATTATAAATCGTGGTCACCCCAGATAAATCAGAACATATCTGTGAACGGCGGAAACCAGAGGACAACATATAACCTCTCAGCAAGTTTGATGAACCAGGATGGAGTTCTTAAGCTATTTGATGATTTTTACAGGCGACTTACGACCACCGGATTCATAAGCACCGATGTAAATAACTGGCTCACTATCAGGGGAAGATACATGTACACCAAAACCGCTGAAGAGAGTCCGTTTTTATGGGCAGCTGCAGCTTATGATCCACAATATTATCTTTACCGCTGGCACCAGGTTTACCCGTACGGAACCTACAAGGACTACGAATTCAGGGGAGGCGTGAGCGACCTGAAAGCCGCCAGACCTGTAGAGGACGATACATACTTCAGCCGTTATACACTTGGAACTACCTTGAAAATTGTAAAAGGCCTTACAGCCGATTTTGATTATACTTATGGCCAGACCTTCTCTACCGGTCATACTGTCGGCGGATATGTGAAAGGGGTTGATTTCTGGAGCAGATCTGCTAACTCTGCCAGTGATACATTTGAAGAGGTTACATATTTATATACTTCGGCTACCTACGATTATGCACAGTATACCTCATCAAAAAACCTGAGAAATACCATTAACGGGTATCTGACCTACGAAAACAAATTCGGCAACCATTCAGTAAAAGTAATGGCCGGAACAAACATCGAAGATGCTGAATATATTTACCAGTCCGCCAGGAGGAACGGAGTGTATGACTTTGACAAAGGAGAAGTGAACCTTTCAGGCGGTGACCAGTCCGCAACATCCAGCCACTCGTGGTGGTCAGTGGCCGGCTTCTTCAGCAGGATCAATTATTCATTCCAGGATAAGTACCTGCTCGAGATAAACGGCAGGTATGACGGTTCTTCAAGATTCGGAGAAGGCAGACGGTGGGGCTTCTTCCCGTCATTCTCTGCAGCCTGGAGGATGACCGGAGAACCCTGGATGGAGAACCTTCGTCCATATCTCAGCGCACTTAAGCTGCGCGGGTCGTATGGAGAGATAGGAAACCAGGATGTTCCTCTTAATGCCTATATTTCCACAATAAGTGTATCCAATCCTACTGCTTCGGGAGCCTACTGGCTGATCAACAACAATTTCGTTCCCTATATATCGTCGGCACCTGCACTGGTAGACCCATCCCTTACATGGGAAACAGTCACGTCACTTGACCTGGGTGTCGATGCAAGGTTCTTTAACGATCAGCTAGGACTTGTTTTCGACTGGTACAACAGGAGAACTTTTGATATCCTTGCTCCTGGTGAAACAGTACCTTCAACAGTGGGGGCAAGCGCCGCAAGGAGGAACTTCGGCGAGCTTACCACAAACGGATTCGAACTTGCGCTTGATTATAATTATACATTCTCAAACGGTCTCAGATTAGGTGTGTCGGGTACATTTACTGATTACAAGACGGTGGTTTCTAAGTACCCGTCGGCGGAGGATCCTCTGATAAGCAGTACCTATTACGAAGGCAAGGTTCTTGGGGAGATCTGGGGTTATAAGACTGTCGGCCTTTTCCAGAATGAAGATTTTGTGTGGGAAAATGGCGCACTAAAACAGGTTATCGTCAATACACAGTCGAAGAACCAGATGGCTGAGGGTGTTCCTGATCAGTATATACTTGAATCGGGATTGTTCAAGTACAGCCCCGGAGACGTGAGGTTTGCAGATGTGAATAATGACGGTGTTATAAATTACGGGACAAACACAGTCGGTGATCCGGGCGACCGGACAGTTATAGGGAATACCAATCCCCGGTATATTTACGGATTCAGCCTGAATGCTGAATGGAAGGGAGTCGACATGAGGTTATTCTTCCAGGGTGTCGGCAAACGCAATATCTGGGCTACGGGTAATATAATCCTCCCGGGATATTATGGTGCGGAAGCAAACTTTGCGCATACGCTCGATTACTGGACTCCGAATAACACGGGGGCGTTCTATCCGAGACCAATGGAGCACAGCCAGACAGCAAAATGGAATTATCTGCCTAATGACAGGTATCTTCTCAATGTTGCTTACCTGAGAATGAAGAACCTGACAATAGGCTATTCGCTGCCGCAAAACCTGCTGAAAAAGGTAAATATTCAGCGGCTCCGTATCTACTTTGTCGGAGAGAACCTGTTTGAGTTTGACAAGCTGGGTGATGTTCCTGTTGATCCTGAGATTGACTGGACAGCTACAACATCCGCTGACTCACGTTCTTTCGGACGTAGTTATCCCTACCGCCGGACATTATCATTAGGTATTCAACTTGACTTATAAAAATATCTGCTATGAAAAAATATATTTTAATACTTATAACACTTATTCCGGGGATATTTGGTTGTGAGGATTATCTCGACCGTAAGAACCTGGATACCTTCGACGAGGCTAACTTCTGGACCAGCGAAGGAAACCTGAGGCTCTATGCCATGGGTAATTACACAGCTTATTTCTATGGTTATGGCAGCGGCTATGCATACGGTAACTTCTTTGTATTCGGCCCGTGGGCGGATGAATACAGCTCCAGCGCAATATGGACACAAAATCCTGCCACTTCGGGTAACGGATGGAGCTTTACCTGGGTCAGACGTCATAATATAATGATTGACAGGATTGAGGACATGGATATTTCCGAGGAAGCCAAAAATCACTGGCGCGGAGTAGGGAGGTTCTTCAGGGCAATGGAATATACCGACCTTGCCCGCCTGTTCGGTGATGTGCCATGGTACGAAACCGAGGTTTTCCCGTCAGATGTTGAACTTATTTACAAGGACAGGGACCCGATGGAATACGTCGCAACCAAAATAATGGAGGATTTTGATTATGCTGCTGCAAATGTAAGAGTCACTGATGGTGTGCTCCAGGTAAACAGGGATGTCGTACTTGCATATATGTCGCGGAATCTTTTATACCTGGGAACATTTCTTAAATACCATAATATTGACCTGACTGTTGCCACTACTCTGCTTGAAAAGGCAAAATGGGCTGCCGATCAGCTCATTACCGGTGGCAAGTACCAGATCGTTGATGACTACAGGGGCTTGTTTACATCTGCCGACCTGACCACCAACAAGGAAGTGATAATGTTCCGTCAGTATGAGACTGCAAAATGTACTCATTCGCTTGTCTCATACAATAACCAGGAACCCCAGACTGGTACAACACTGAAGATGGTGGAGTCATATCTTGCTGCTGACGGGCTGCCGATAAAGCAATCACCGGTTTATAATTATGGTACTGATAACGGATTAAGGTACTACCCTGCGCAATTCGCAAACAGGGATCCCCGAATGGCTGCGACACTTGTAGACTCCATCAGGATACAGGGTGCTCACAGCGCCTATTCAACCACAGGGTTCCTTTCATTGAAATTCCTGCCCTATACCGCAAATCCGACAGACCTGATCTACAACAGCTCAACGAATATTGCTGATGCACCGGTTATGAGATACGGAGAGGTCCTTCTGAATTATGCCGAAGCTGCAGCAGAGCTTGGCCAGTTCACACAGGCTGATGCAGACAAGACAATAAACAAGCTGCGGAACAGGAACATCAAAAAGAATAATATTGGTGCTGTTCTTCCGAAACTGCCTCCAATGACCGTTTCAGGAAATACGGTGCTGGCAAACGGCGTGGAGATAAACGATCCTGACAGGGATCCTTCAGTTTCACCGTTGCTGTGGGAGATACGAAGAGAACGCTGTGTAGAACTTCTCGGCGAAGGCTTCCGCAAGAATGATCTTAAACGCTGGAAAAAATACGAATACCTGAAAACCACAGAGACTGCCGGACCGACAAACCTGGGCAAGGGTGCTTATGTTGATCTCGCAAAATTTCCAAGCGCCACCAGGACAAAAATCCTTGCAGCAGTCAGGTTCTACTATCCCGATCCGGTCAACGAACCACTCAAGGCATTCATTTACAATCTCTACGATGTGAATATGAGGAGAGACTGGGTTCCGGGTGATTCATATTATGAAAGACAGTACCTGAATAACGTACCGCTTGATCAGGTCAAGCTTTACAGCGATCTGGGTTATACTCTGACACAGAACCCCGGCTGGTAAAAAAGATAGTGCATTGAAACTGAGGCTGTACAGAGATAATACAGCCTCAGTTTTGTTATTAGTCACCGGAATTGTACATTCACCAGTCAAAATAATCCATGATCTTGCTTATCTTTATGATTTGCAAGATGTAATACAACTTTCTTATTGTATATGAAGTATTCAATTCCTCTACTGTTAATTCTCATCATTTCAGGATGCAACCAGATAGAAGTTCCGGAAAGTGTCCGGGAAGCTGTTGATTCCATTGCATTTAAGTTTGTTCCCGACAAAAGGGAAGGTATCTGTGATATCAGCATTGCATTACTGAAGGGCCGGAAGCTACTTTTAAAAGGCGAGACGAATATAAACGAAGCAAGAGACGAAATCATAAGGTACATAACTGATTCGGGTTACGAATTTTACGACAGCCTGAATGTAATCCCCGGTCCTGATGTGGCAGACAAATCCTGGGGGCTCATTTCAGTAAGTGTCTGTAACATGAAGAAAAGTCCCTCACATTCCAGTGAGCTTGTTTCACAGGCAATAATGGGCACACCGGTTAAGGTGCTTAAGAGCAGGGGCGGATGGGTGCTGGTACAGACACCCGATCATTATATTGGATGGATCAGCAGCAGCGGAATAAGCAGATACGATGAAACAGTAATGGCAGACTGGCGACAATCGCGCCGCTTGATTTTTACCGCCAGGTCGGGAGATATTCTTTCACCTGAGGAGGAGAATGAAGTTGTATCAGATATTGTTTCAGGATCAATTACCAGATATATAGATGAAGGAAGGGATTATTATCTGGTTGAAACACCTGACGGCCGGCGGGGACGTATTAATAAGGCGGATTCCGACGACTTCAGCAGGTGGTGCAAGGTAATCTTACCTGAAGCTGACAAACTGATAAGATTCGCAAAATCGCTAAAGGGATCGCCATACCTGTGGGGAGGGACTTCAACAAAAATGGCTGACTGCAGCGGATTTGTAAAAACGGTCTATTTTACCGGGGGGATCATCCTTGCACGGGATGCTTCTCAGCAGTTCCGTTACGGGAAGGAAGTAGATATATCCCGGTTATCAGGGCTGCTGGAGCCGGGAGATCTTCTCTTTTTCGGACGTACAAACAGCGAAGGTGAAAAAGTAATAACTCATACAGGAATGTATATTGGTGATACAGAGGTTATCCACGATTCAGGTATGATCAGGGTGAACAGCCTCGATTCCACCCGGACAAATTACAGCAGCTACCTGAGGGAGTCACTCCAGGGGGCGCGAAGGATAATAGGTGCGGAATCTGCAAGAGGAACCGAAAGAGTTAAGCTGCATGGATGGTATAACATTCAGGATTAAATGAAAAAACGAGAGTTTGTAAAATGTACCGCACTGCTTGCCGGCGCTGTCGTAACCGGCGGCTGTGCTGAAGGATCAATGAAAAGACCGTCACAAAAAACCCGCAGGGGTGCAAAACTTAAACTAAGGTATGTACCTTATGAGCTTCAGCTCCGTCATGTATTCACGCTTGCATCAGGTTCCAGGACAACAACGCCGGTTGTTCTCACCGAGCTGGAATATGACGGTGTGAAAGGATACGGTGAAGCATCAATGCCTCCATATCTCGGAGAAAGCCATGAAACAGTTCTCAGATTCCTGTCTCAGGTGAAGATGGAGCAGTTCAGCGACCCCTTCCTGATCGAAGATATCGTTTCATATATTGATGATGCTGCACCGGGCAACTATGCTGCAAAGGCATCTGTTGATATCGCCCTCCACGACCTTGCAGGAAAACTATTGGGACAGCCGTGGTTCAGGATCTGGGGTCTGGATCCTGCAAAGACACCGTATACAAGCTTTACGATAGGTATTGATACTCCCGAAGTAGTCAGACAGAAAGTTGGCGAGGCAGAACCATACAAAGTGCTTAAAGTCAAGCTCGGGCTTGGAAATGACAAAGAGATGATAGAAACAATCAGGACGGTTTCGGATAAACCGATATGCGTTGATGTTAACCAGGGATGGAAAGACAGGAGTTATGCGCTCGATATGGCTCACTGGCTTAACGAAAATAACGTAATCTTTCTTGAGCAGCCGATGCCGAAGACTATGACCGATGATATCGCATGGCTCACTCAGAATTCGCCCCTGCCGGTTATTGCGGACGAAGCCATTCAGACTTTCGCGGATATACTGAGCATCAGGGGTATTTATTCAGGCATCAACATTAAGCTTATGAAATGCGGCGGCATGAATGCCGCATACAAAATGGCACAGTTGGCAAGGACGATGGGAATGAAGGTTATGATAGGCTGTATGACCGAGACATCATGCGCGATCTCCGCTGCAGCCCAACTGTCTCCCCTAGTTCACTGGGCAGATCTGGATGGGAACCTGCTCATCAGTAATGACGTATATAAAGGAGTGACGGTTGTGGATGGCAAGATAACCCTGAATGAAAGTCCCGGTATCGGAATAAAGGAGTCGGTGAAGATGTTTTAGCAATGTAAGTCAGATCAATCAGAAACCCGTTATGGCAAAGAGTACCGGAAGACTCGTTTCCCTGGATATTTTCAGGGGACTGACAATAGCATTCATGATCATTGTCAATACACCCGGAAGCTGGAAATATGTCTATCCGCCGCTTCGGCACGCAGCATGGCACGGGTGTACACCTACTGACCTTGTCTTTCCGTTTTTCCTGTTCATAGTGGGTGTATCAATATGGTATTCAATGAAGAAATACGGATACGAGATAAACTCTGCATCTGTCTTCAGGATATTCAGACGGACAATAACAATCTTTGCCCTTGGACTCCTTCTGGCAATATTCCCGTACTTTGACAGAGATTATTCAACCCTCAGGATAATGGGTGTCCTGCAGAGAATAGCCCTGGCCTATCTTATAGGCACTCTCATCTGCCTCTCGGTAAACAGGGATTACCTTTGGATTGTAATCGCTGTTATCCTTGTTTTATACTGGGCGATACTGGGACTGTCCGGAGGCGCCGAGCAGTACAGCCTTGAGGGGAATATTGCAGCAAAGGTTGATGCTGCCATCCTTGGGACAAACCATCTGTATAAAGGATTCGGAGTTCCGTTCGATCCCGAGGGATTATTAAGCACTCTGCCGGCTGTATGCACCGTACTGATAGGATTTTATGCAGGGGAAATGGTTGGGAAAGGAACACCGGATACAAAAGTTGTCCTAAAGCTTATTTTGCTCGGAGCTTCATCAGCCGGACTGGGTCTGCTCTGGAGCCTCTGGCTCCCTCTGAACAAACCGTTATGGACAAGCTCATATGTCCTGTATACTGCGGGACTTGCAATGGTGGTGCTGGCTTTGATATATCTGATTACTGATGTGCTGAGGTTTCAGAAATGGGGCTATTTCTTCCTTGTTTTTGGCACCAACGCACTTTTTGCATATTTCCTTGCCGGTATCTGGACAAGATTAATGCTTTACGTGATAAAAATACCTGCAGGGGATTCGAACATGTCATTCTATAACTGGTTCTATGAAAAAATCTGTGTACCGCTGGCCGGAAATATGGTCGGGAGCCTGCTGTTCGCTATCATAATGATGACCTTTATATGGCTGATCGTGCTGATCCTTTACCGGAAGAAAATATTTATCAGACTTTGAATAAATAATGAACGAAATTGAAATAATATCAGAAGGTTACAGGTTGCTTTTTGGTGGCCCTGAGTTGAAGGTCATGCCTCTTCCGCGATCAGGTTCCGACAGGAGATACTTCAGGATTATTGACGGAAGCAAAAGCATAATCGGCACATATAATGCCAACCCGGATGAAAATGAAGCATTTGTTGGCTTCACCCGTCATTTCAGGAAAAGGAACCTGCCTGTCCCGGAGATTTATGGATATCTTCCTGAGAAATTTATCTATTATCAAAAGGATCTGGGTGACATCAATTTATATACATGGCTGCACAGCAGGCCCGATATATCTGATTTCACAGATGAAACAAAATGCTTTTACCGGAAAGTCCTTGATAACCTGATATTATTCCAGACCAGGGGTATAGACGGACTGAACCTTGATCTATGTTACCCTCACCGAAGCTTTGACCGTCAGTCGATGATGTGGGATATGAATTACTTCAAGTATATGCTGCTGAAACTTCTTGCAGTGCCCTTTAATGAGCGTCATCTTGAACGCGATTTTAATACCCTTGCCGATTATCTTCTTGAAACAGGACAGGATTATTTCCTTTACAGGGATTTCCAGACTGCGAATATCATGATAATGGGAGAGGAGCCATGGTTCATTGATTACCAGGGAGGAAGGAAAGGAGCGCCGCAATATGATGTTGCTTCATTGCTGTATGATGCCAAGATCCCCATGAAACCCGAAAACAGGGAGGAGCTGAAGGAATATTATATAGACAAATTCTGCTTGGTTTCAAAAGAGGATAAATCGAAGTTCAGGGGGTATTATGCCGGATTCAGCATGATAAGGCTGATGCAGGCACTGGGAGCATTCGGCTTCAGGGGATTATATGAACAAAAGCCTACATTTACCGAAACAATAGTACCGGCAGTTTTCCTTCTGCGGGATATCGCCGGAACAGCAGGCAGACATGTCAGTTTGCCTGAATTATACCAGACAATAAATGCCATTCCAGGCACACAGATGTTCATGAAGCTTGAAGAGAAAAACCATCGATGAACTGAACCATGAAGGCAATGATCATGGCAGCAGGCCTGGGAACCAGGCTGGGAAAAATAACCAAAACCATCCCGAAGGTCCTTATTGACATCAACGGGAAAAGCATGCTGCGCCTTGCCGTTGAAAAGTGTGCCGCACACGGATTTGAAGATATCATAATAAATGTACACCATTTTGCCGATATGGTTGAAGAGGAAATCAGAAGGCTCAGGAGGCTGGGATTTATGATAACAATTTCGGATGAGAGGGATAAGCTTCTCGATACAGGAGGCGGATTATACAAAGCAAGGAAATTCTTTGACAGTAATCCTTTCCTGTTATATAATGCCGATATTATAACAGATCTTGATATCTCTATGCTTCTCAGTTATCATATCAGGAATAAAAACCTGGCAACACTTGCAGTCCGGAACAGACCGGGCGCAAGGTATTTTCTCGTGAACAGCGAAGGCTTGTTGAGAGGCTGGTGTAACAAAGTCACCGGAGAAAGGATTGTAACGGGCAACAGTGATGAAAAGCTGACAGAAATCGCTTTTTCATCAATACATATCATCGATCCCGGTCTGTTTAATTATATGCCGGAGGGAATCTATTCAATGACGACACTTTATCTTCAGCTGGCTGCAGCGCACAGGATTTCCACCGTAAGGGTCGACAGCGGATACTGGTTCAACACCGGAACCCCTGAAATTCTTGAGGAGGTGAGGAGAATGTTTGCTGCCGCGAAAAGATAGCGCTCTGCCATCTTCTATACCTCCGGATCACTATGCTGGCCTTATACTTTCCAGTATGACCGTGAAAAAAGAATAAACACGGTATATATCTCGAGTCTTCCGACGATCATCAGCATGCTGCAAATCAGTTTAGAGGAATCAGCGAAATGCGAGTAATTACTCATGGGGCCAATTGCTCCAAAACCCGGACCTACATTACTCAACGACGAAATGGAAGCGCTTGAGGCAGTTATTAAGTCAATCCCGGTTAAAACAAGCAGGGCGGTTCCGATGAGGAAAATGAACAGAAATAACACAACAAATGACAAAACAGAAATATTTGCATTATCAGTAACAGGCTTTGAATTCAGTTTTATCTGAGAAACCATGTTTTGATGTATAATTCTGATCAATACGTTCTTGATATTCTTAATAACCATCAGATGTCTTGCCATTTTAATACCGCCCGCAGATGACCCGGTGCTTGCTCCGGTAAACAATAATAAGAACATTACCAGCAGGCCAGATTGCGGCCATAATAGATAATCTGTTGTCGTATACCCTGTTGTGGTTATAAAAGAAATTACCTGGAAGAATCCGTTCCTGACTGACTGTCCGGGTGACCAGGTTGTATTTACGAGAAGAATACTGGTCACAATAGCTCCCGCAATTAATACTGTAAGCATATAGAACCAGAGTTCTTCATTTTGCCACACCTTTCGCAGGTTCAGTTTGAATAAATGATAATATACAACATAGCTGATTCCGGACAGCAACATGGCTATGGCAATAACATACTGACTATAAGAAGAATAATAGGCAATGCTTGTGTTCTTTGTAGAGAATCCTCCTGTCGCTACCGTTCCAAAACTATGGCAAATGCTGTCAAACAGGTTCATATCACCCAGACTAAGCACAACAACTTCAGTAACAGTTAATCCAACGTAAATAAATAACAGTCTTAATACTATAGCTTTTGACCTGGGATGTATTTTCTCCTTTAGTGATGATTCAAGGGTGAGCAACTGGAAACCTGTAATTTTCACGGATGGCAGGATAATAACCACAAGTACAATTATACCAAGGCCGCCAATCCAGTGCGTGAAGCTCCGATAAAAAAGAATTGAGATTGGAACTGCCTCGACATCTTTCAGAATAGATGAGCCTGTTGTGGTGAATCCCGAAGATGCTTCAAAGAATGCATCAATGAAAGAAGGAATTGCCCCGCTAATGATGTATGGCAGCGTACCAAGGGCTGAAAACAGGATCCACGAGGAGGCAACAGCAAGGTATCCTTCCCGGTTCTGTATACTCTCAAAGCTGACTTTTCTTGTGACTATGAAGAAAGTGACTGATAAAACTATAGCAATGAGCGATGACCAGAGGAAAGGATATGGTGACTCGTTGGACAAATGTGCCGCAGGCAGACAAAGAAGAAACGATGCAGCTTCAATAAAGAGAATTGTGCTCCAGATCCTTAAAATAACCAGCGGATTAAGCAGTCTCATGGTTTATTCCAGAAATTAAAGACATAAATATAAGGAGAATTATGAATGATAATTTATAAGAAATATGGTAATGGTCAGTAAGTTTTTATGTGATAAACCATTTAAATGGTGATTTATATATCTTATATTTGAATCGGGACGACGACCAGTGTTTTTGAACTTCGGTTCCTCACTTCGTTCGTCAACTTCGGTCTTAAGGACACAAATAATTCATTTCAAAATAATATAGTAATGGGAAAGGTTTTGGTTATAGGAGCAGGTGGGGTAGGGACAGTTGTCGTCCATAAAATGGTCTCGCTTCCCGAGGTCTTCAGCGAGATACTGCTGGCAAGCCGTACAAAAACGAAATGTGACGCTATTGCTGAACGGGCAGGTAAAGACCGTGTGGATACCGCACAGATCAATGCGGATAAGGTGCCGCAGCTTGTAAAACTGATCAATTCTTTTAGACCCGATATAGTTGTCAACGTAGCGTTACCTTACCAGGACCTGCATATTATGGAGGCCTGTTTAAGAACAGGAGTCGCGTACCTCGACACAGCAAACTATGAACCGCTGGATGAAGCCAGGTATGAATACAGCTGGCAATGGGCATTCCACGACAGATACAGGAAGGCCGGTATAACCGCCATACTCGGCTGCGGCTTTGATCCGGGTGTTACTTCTATCTTTACAGCCTATGCTGCAAAACATCATTTTGATGAGCTTCATTACCTTGATATTGTTGACTGTAATGCGGGAGACCACGGTAAACCTTTTGCCACCAATTTCAATCCCGAAATTAACATAAGAGAAGTCACGCAGAAGGGCAGATATTGGGAAAATGGCAAATGGTTATACACAAAACCTCATGAGATCCATAAGCCGTTGACCTATCCGGATATCGGACCAAAGGAATCATACCTCATCTATCACGAGGAGCTGGAATCTCTTGTCAGGAATTTCCCTACGCTGAAACGGGCCAGGTTCTGGATGACATTCGGACAGGAATACCTTACACACCTGAGGGTGATCCAGAATATTGGTATGGCAGGAATAGAACCTGTAATGTTTGACGGCCGTGAAATAGTTCCTATAAGATTTCTGAAAGCACTGCTTCCTGATCCCGGTGAACTTGGTGAGAACTACAAGGGATGGACATCAATAGGGTGCAGGATACGGGGCATCAGAGATGGCAAGGAGAAGACCTATTATATATACAATAATTGCAGCCATGAAGCAGCATATAAAGAGACAGGCGCACAGGCCGTAAGTTATACTACCGGCGTTCCGGCTGCCATAGGCGCAATGATGTATCTTAAAGGCACATGGAAGAAGCCCGGTGTATTCAACGTCGAGGAATTCGATCCCGATCCTTTCATGGAGCAGCTCAACATGCTTGGACTACCGTGGAACGAATTGCATGATGTCGACCTGGAACTATAGTACCCCCTGCCATGACTTTCTTTAAGTACATCCCGCTTAAGTGGGACTGAAATCGGGGCAGAATGACAGCAGAATGTAAATGACAATAACCCCCGGGGGGGATGGGGGGTAAATAATTAAGAAGTGGCTGTAAATTACAACATATTACCCTCTCCCTGTTATGTAATTGATGAAGAGAGATTCCGCAGAAACCTCTCCGTGATCAGGCATGTCGCTGATGAATCAGGCGCTGAGATTATCCTTGCATTCAAAGGCTTTGCCATGTGGGGAGTTTTTGACATCCTTAAGGAATATTTTTCGGGAGGAGCAGCCAGCTCGGTGAATGAAGCAAGATTATGCTTTGAGGAGATCGGTTCACCTGCTCATACATATTCACCGGTATTCCGTGAAAATGAATTTGATGAGATACTGAAATACAGTTCTCATATTTCTTTCAACTCGGTTAATCAATATGAGAAATACAGAGACCGGTTAAAGAGATTTCATAGCAGGATATCACCGGGATTGAGGATAAATCCGGAAATTTCTGAGATAAGCCATGAGATGTACAATCCCTGCTCACCCGGTTCCAGGCTGGGAGTATGTGCAGGAGATCTGAAAGACAGCTTGCCGGAGGGTATTGAGGGTCTTCATTTCCATGTTCTTTTTGAATCGGATTCTTTTGCCCTGGAAAAAGTTCTTAAAGTTGTGGAAGAGAAATTCGGAAGATACTTCAGCAAGATCAGGTGGATCAACATGGGTGGCGGACACCTGATAACAAGAAATGATTATGATACGGCGCATCTGATCAGGATGCTTAAAGATTTTACAGAGAGGACAGGACTGCATGTGATAATTGAACCAGGGAGCGCTTTTGCATGGGAAACAGGTGAACTGGTCGCCACAGTGGAGGATGTTGTAGATAATCAGGGTATTAAAACGGCAATACTTGATGTCTCATTCACAGCGCATATGCCCGACTGCCTTGAAATGCCCTATAAGCCGAAGGTACTTGGTGCAACTGATCCGCTGCCACATCGGCCTGTTTACAGGCTGGGAGGAAATTCCTGTCTTTCGGGAGATGTTATGGGTGACTGGTCGTTTGAAAAGGTGCTTAAACCCGGTGACAGAGTCGTGTTCCTCGATATGATCCATTATACAATGGTCAAGACTACCACATTCAACGGAGTAAAGCACCCGTCAATCGGTATCTGGACGAAGGAGGGGAGGTTCAGGCTGATCAGGGAGTTCGGGTATGAGGATTATAAGGACAGGTTGTCCTGAATCCGGTGTCCGGTCTCCGGTTCCCGATTTATTCATAATGCCCGGAATACGATGTATTTCAATATGATTAACATATTTTTGCCTTTGATCCCAAGTTGTTGGTCGTGAGCCCTTCCCACTTCGTCAAAAAAAACTTGACTTGCCTTCTCTTTTATCCTAACTTACCTGGCTTTATTGATAAAGGTCAAAACCAGCATTTTATTAAATTTGTAATAGCCACTCCGGAACCTGTATGCAAGACCTAGAGCATCTGATACAGCTTATTAACAGTTATCCGTCTGATATTAAAGCAGAGGTTCTGATGGCTGATTTGATCCGGGAGGGATTCCCGGAATCTGAATTCATGATCTTCTTTGATAGTCTTTTCAAGCGGGGATTCAGCAAGGACATACTGAAAGCCGAGAGAATACTTATTAATGATATACAGGAGACGCTTGCGTTATATCTGGCAAGGGACGGAGTGTATGATTTGCTGCCTGAAGGGTTGTTCCATGCCTCGCTTGATGCAGCCGTAACATCAGGTAAAGGAATGGCTTCGGATTCGAGGAAGGAATCGAAGATAGAAGAGGAAACCAGAAAATTCTTCCAGCCATTTGAGAATGAGTTTTTTTATCAGAGGGTACAACTTGAATTACAGGAAAGAGCGATACTTCAGAAATTAAATGATAACAGTCTTGAAGATTTCTTCCTGAATTTCTGGAAAATCGACAGGTCTCTTCCCAGAAACCTTATCGTAAAACTCACAGCCATGCTTCCCTTTGTTAAGGAGATTGTCGGGGATTTTTCGATGACCGCTAATTGCCTCGGAGCTGTCCTTGGAGAAGAAGTCACTCATTCCATCAGTTACAGTTCAGTGTCCGGGGCAGATACTGCCGGCGATATGAAGAATGGCGGAGACTCCCTGGGCAAAGCAAACCTTGGTGTAAATATGGTCACATATGGTCAATTCCTGGAAGCATGTAAATTGATCCGCTTTACTATCGGACCATTGAAGAGGACAGGCATCGATCCTTATCTGAGGCACGGCGACATTGCACGCTTTATAGATTGTTTTTGCAGATTCTTTATTCCTGTGGAGATGGATTATGAATATGAAGTAATAACGCCTGAACATCTGCAGGAGTTTGTACTAGGTACAGAAGATGCCCGGCCTGTTATGGGTTATAGTACGATCATTTAAAATGAACTATTGACAAACCAGTAATCAGATATTTTAATCATGGCAAAGAGACATAAACATTATTTTGTTAACTGGATTGATGGAATGAAGATCAATAAAGATCATTTCATCAGTATGGAAAATGCAATGACCTTCCAGCAGAATGGTTTAGGCAGATACCTTACGAATCCATTTAATTATGGAATATTACCGGTGGATGACGGGGAATCATCTCTGGATATTTCATGTGAAATTGATACCGGCAGTAATGTCAATGTGAAGATAAACCGTTGCAATGCAATTACTTCGGGTGGGATTATTATAGATCTGGATACTGCATTACCTGATTCTTCGGCTTTTGAGATAAGCATTAAGGATTTCGATATGAAAGATGCCGAGAGCGGTTCAGGTGAGTTTTATATTGTTCTTAAAGTAAACCCGTATAAGCGAGTGCCTGTCGGGAATGCCAGCCCGGAAGAAAATCCGCCACGACACCCTTATGTAGTCCCGGAATATGCCATTGGAGTAGTACCGGTTGAACAAATGAATAAAACGGGATTTGGAGATTTTTTCCAGGTTATCGGTAAGCTGCTTTTAAAGGATAATATGACCGAGCTGGTCAGGGATTATATACCACCATGTGCAAGGATCACCAGTGATGAACGCCTGACAGCTGCAGAAACCAGGCTAATAGAGTTCTATACAAAACTTGAACTGGATATATCCGTGATTATCCGGAAGATCCATATAAAACAACAAAAAACTCCCCTGGCAGGTTCCGTTCTGCTTCTTTCAGAGAAAATAGCCGCTTTCCAGGGACTGGAGCTGACCAGGCAGCGCCTCTTTCTTAAATACCAGCCACCTGTTTCGCTTTTTGAAGCTATCTCCCAGTTCGCCAGGTTGATGAGAAATACAATAAACACCGAAACACCTGAACGAAAGGAGGAGATGATAAACTATTTCTCTGACTGGAGTAACCTTAAACAAGGTGAGCTGGAAAAATTACTTGTGGATACTGTGAACTTTAATTACAACCATTTTGAAATAGCGGCGCTGTTGTCAAAGATGATGACCTTTATAGAGACCATGTCGGTGCTCTTCGAAACATTAAGCCATCTGGAATATATAGGCAAACGTCGTGATACACAGATTTATATTAAGGAAGAAGGAAAGACTAAACGAAGCTTCCTTGCTGAGGATTAAGGCATCTTAAAGTATTAACCTTATGGCGAACGAATTTCTGCAGATACCCCTGCAAACAGATCTGATTACCAGGAAGAAACAGCTAAAACGTTGCTCCCTGAATGAGTCAGTGGCCGGAATGATGCGTTTGATAACAGTAACCCATTTCGGTGAAAACAAACAGGATGAAACATTTGGAAATGAACTCTGGGAATACGATTTCGAAAATATTGATAATGTACAGGCATTCAAAGAGAAGCTGTCCGAATCTCTTCAGAGGGTCATTACACAGCATGAGAAAAGACTGAATGCTGTCAAGGTCAACATTGGGTTTGATCAGGTGCTGACTACAGTATATAACAGAAGGGTAAAGCAAAGGATACAGATAGGTATTGAAGGCACACTCCGCAAGACAAATGAACCATTTACTCATCGCGAGGTGCTTTTTATGGGGCCTTTATCTTATTATTAACAATGAGCAAAATGAGGGAGAGCAAGGATAAAATCAAAAGCAGGATGATAAGGAATGCAGCGAGGATATGGGGTTTCCAGGAACCTCAGTCTGAGAGTTCCTTCGATCCGGTCGTCAGTTTGCTTCTCGGTGCCTGTGCATTTGAACTGGAGAAAATATCAAGCGAAATAAATAATACTGAATCGCGTATCATTGAACGGCTTGTTAATATTTTAACACCACAGCCAATCACCAGTGCGCACCCGGCATATGCCGTTGCCTTTGCACGGCCATCAAGAAAAGGCGCACGGGCGCTGCCTGAATATCAGTTCTATGTGGATATTAAAGTAAGCGATCAGTTTGATAAAAAAGTTGAGGACAAGCAGATTTTCTTTAGTCCGACGGGTACCTTCAATCTGACCGACGGCCGTGTCCGTTACCTGGCTGCACAGAAGAGAATGTATGAAATTGTGGACGACCAGTATAAGGATATCGTAGCTGAGATGTTCAAAACGCCGTTGCCGTCATCCTCTCTGTATATCGGGCTCGAAATGAATGAAAGATTATCGGATATCACTTTGTTCTTCGATATTATCAGTGATCATCTCAAACAGCCATTCTTCAATGAACTGGAAGGTTGCAGGTGGAAAATAGGAAATGCATGGATCGATGCAAGAAAAGGTATTGCAGATCAGAGCCAGCAGGATCATGATGTGTTTCAGCTGATAAACCGCGAGGCGGATCTGTCTTCCAAGATATCATGCCATGTAAACCGTTATTTCAGCCGGCAGTTTGTAAATATCAAATTAAAGGATTCTGAAGAGATTCCGGAGACAGAGAGCAGGAAGATCCCTGAAGCCATTGTGAAATCGGTTGACAGGAAGGAACTGGCAAATATTGACAGGAACATTATCTGGATAGAATTACAGTTCAATACAACCCTGTCGGATGAACTGCTTGAGAATTTGACATGTTCACTGAACTGTTTTCCTGTCATCAACAGGCGTCAGAATGAATTCACAGGAAGCACCCGCGATATAATAAATATCATCCCGTTACATACCGAGGATGTGTTTTTCGATCTGAAACGTGTCACGAACAGTAATGGCGAAGCATATAAGATAAGCCATTTTAAAGGACAGGGTGATCTGTCGAAAGGATCTGCACTGTTGCGGCAGGAAGGAGTTGGGAGGTTTGATTCCCGCACCGCAATGGAATATCTTGAGTATCTGCTGGAACTTATGAAGGAAGAAAGTGCAGCATTTAATGTCATAGGCTCAGATATGATCTCATCAAACCTCCGGGAGCTAAACCAGGTAATTGCACGTCTTGAAAAGAAGATCGAAGATGTGAAGCTTGAAAAAGGTGATACGGCATACCTGATGCTCAAGCCGCAGGAAGGGGACAGACAGGTGTTTGTGGAATACTGGTCTATAAACAGCACACTTGCCAACAATATCAGGGCGGGAAGCATGCTCAATATATACCGCGCTGATGACCTCGATTATAATTCGGCAAAGCTGATGACCACTACCACCGGCGGTAAAGATAAACCCAGCACGGAAGCACGCATTAATACATACAGGCGCGCATTACAATCAGGCAACAGGGTTGTTACCAGGGAGGACATTAAAGCACTTTGTTTTGAACACTGCGGAGATCAGGTTCTGCAGATTGATATTGAAAAGGGTGTTGACAGAGGGACCAGCCAGTTAGTGGGATTCATCAGGACAACTGATATACACCTGTACCTGAAAAAAGGTCTTGACATGACGCTTGCAGAACAAAACTCGTTAAGACAGAAGCTGCTTGTGCTGCTTGAAGAACGTTCCTCGAATATCTTCCCGTTCAGGATATTCTTTGAACTGTAATTTACCTTAAGGTCGATTTGTAGTTATTCAGCATCTTGAGAGCTCGGTTGAACTGTTCCTCAACTTCATCAAGGGCAGCGTAAATATCCCTCTTCTTCTCGTCGCCCAGATCAACGAGGTTCTCGCCGCAACTTTCAAATTCGAGTATGATCTTGTTCAGATCGCTGAGCTGCTTATCCTTACTGTCAGCAGATGAACTCATTACCTTGTTAGCTGATAACAGATATTCAGCGATGGCAGTAGTGTTCCTGTACATATCCCCGCGCCATTCCTGGATCTGTTCGGTCTGTTTTTTGATGTCATTGACAACATTCATAAGCTCGGCGTTGAAAGTTTCGGAGTTGATCTTATTTGCCTCCTTGCTTCCCATCAGGTCCATGATCTTCTGGATCTGTACGGCAAAATAATCCCTTTCGAAGTTTATATCCTCTATAAGATTTTCATTTTCCTTGTTCAGGACATTTTGCTTTTCAGATGAAATAAAAGATGAGATAATTACGGGCAGGGATATTACCAGAACGCATACCAGGAGCCACAATGCGAATTTCAGTATGGCTGAATTCCTTTCCTTTGTATTTAATGCTTTCATAGTCAATGAATTATAGATTACAATATTATTCTTTCACAGATCACTGAAGTATTTTCTTTTAATTTATTGTCCGCGATAGTCAATTCCGGGTCAAGATGTTTCTTCCCCGAGATAATATTCGGAGAGGTGAGAAATGTCCATTTAAACAGTTTGTTATTGCTGTCATTAATCAGTATCGGGTTGTTGGGGTGACGTGAATTATAATCGATTATAAAGAAGTAGAATAGTTTGCCAAGGTCCATTGCCTTCGGCGCCTTTGCCTTGAAAACAGTCCGGCTCTCCTTTATCTGTTTACAGATCTCAAAATTGATGATGATCGGATCAGCCATTTCACTATCTGTCGGATCAGGCAGTGTGCCCGGAACAGGGAAATCCCATGCCTTAAAAACTTTTAATGGTATTTCTACAAAATATTCAAAAGCAATCAGAACGAGTGTTGGCGCGATGAAAAAGAAAGCCGGTAAAAAGTAAAACCGGGGGAATGGGATCTTAAAATAGAGCTTGTATGACAGAAGCATCAATCCGAATCCAAAGAAGCAGATAGCAAGGGTGAATAATATCTTTCCCACAAGTTTGCTGTCAAGTGTGATGACCTTTTCAAAAAGCCACGCGTGGGCGATCCCGACTATCAGCAGCCAGGCGTTGGCAGCAATGAAGATCCATAACGGCAATTTTGTGAACTCAAGGAATCCGAGTACACTGAGTACTCCGATGAGGATTCCGGTCACTATCAGATATAAAAGAAGCTTCCACTTTCTTTTACCTGCATCTTTAACCGTTGCCAGGTAGATGCCGAAGAAGCCTGCCGCAAGGATAAAGAAGATACTGAACAGAATTGAAACTTTATTTATCATATCAGGTCAGGGGTTTATAGGTAATCAAATTTAATTTTTTTATTCATAATAAACAAAATCAGGTCAACTTCTATCCTTCTTGAAATGCCGGGAACCGATGTTTATGATGTCTGGCATAATCGTGGTTTTACCTCAGCTGCAATTCCTCCGGAAGATATGCAAAGAGTCCTGGGGCCATAACCTTCATTAATCGCATTATAGCCCACTTATCCGGTACCTGCGGCATAGAATTTATATGGGTCAGCAAACCCTTTCCTTCGACGAGTCTTCTGTATTGCTTTATCTCATAGGGTTTATTCCAGCGGATACAACTGACCGGGACCTTTTCATTACCGTCATACCAGATAAGGAGATGATGGTTTTCCGGGTCATCTTCACCCTCTTTGAGAATTCCGGCAGCTTCCTCGAGCTCACCGGGAAGGCCGCCTTTCGGTATCAATGTAGTGTAGAATCCCGCACAATAACTATCAATACATTCAGTGACTGTCAGGGCTAGCCCGGCTTCTACTAATGAATGGTGAAGGCTGGCGGTGATTGTTCCAACCGGGAAAAGGAAATACCCGGAAGGAAGAGGAGGTCTTAGCTGAGAGCCATAGTTTTTAAGCACCATCACAGTATCTGTTGTAGTACCTGATATTGTTGCACCAATAATAAGGCCAAACAGAAGATCAATTTTCTTACAAATATCGTTCTTGCTTGCCTTTAACATCATCATTCCTGAAGGCTTTTCAAACCTCGGCCTTACCCAGAAGTCATAGACATGATCCTCTATTGCACGATGCTCTTTGAGTTTCTCCTTTTGTCGGACATCCTCAGACCAGACCATTGCATCACGTGCTTTCTTCGCTGCCTTATATGCATCTCCGAAGGCGAGCCTTTCAAGCTCCTTTGTTTCCTCAACACTGAGGTAATCTGCATACTGCCAGCCATATTTTTTTCTGAGTCTGCCAAGATACTGGAGGTACTCCATGCTGGGATCCTTGGGCTTCTCTATTCTGGCTACTCCTACCCGATACTGTTTATTGAGATCAGGTGGCCGGTTACCTCCTCCTTTCTCAATCCATTCACCGATGACTCTTATTAACTCGGAGAAATCATTACAATCCAGTTTTGGATTATTCCTGTCACCTAAAACAAGCTGGTTTGTCATACCGCGTAACCAATCTTTTGGAGAGTTGGCAGGATGCTGTAGTCTACCCCACACAGCCAGTTTCTTTGCTTCATCGAGTGCTGCTGTAAGAGCAGGATTTAAATTATCACTGAGTGCCGCCTCTGCCAACATCTGCTGGAAGGCTGCCAGTACAACCTTGCGCATCCTGTTTCTGGGAATACTTCCCCTGAAGAGGTTGTTCAGACGGAATAACATCGCCTGTTCATTCCTCTGCTTTTTTTCAGTCAGCTTGATAATAGTATCAGGATTCTTGATTATTTCAGCCATATTTAATTTTCTCTTTGTAAAAAACCATTCCTGCCAACATAATTGCAATTTCATATTGCCTGTAGTGACCTGTGGGAACTTCCTGAACCTGTTGTCAGCCTCCGATCATAACATTCGGACATCCGATTACAATAGATCCGCCGTGAGCAGTTGTATCACCCTGACGGGCGGCAGGTCTCCCGCCGATCATAACCGTTGCGGACCCCTTCACTATAGTATCTGGCGGACCTGTGCATACAACACTGTCACCGACTACGGCGGCCGGTAACTTACCGACTAAAACTGTTGGCACTCCCGGTCCGACGATTGGACCTCCCACATGTGGGATGGGCGGTACTCCCGGTGTCTGCATCGGACAGGTGTGCATATCTGTAAGTCTTGCTGCTTGTGGCATTGTTTCTTTAATTGATCATTACCATCGCTCCTTTAACCGTAGTATTTCCTGATGCCGAAAGCTCTGCCGTTGCATTACCTTTTGCCGTCAATCCGGTTGTTGCAGTCAGATTGAGATTCAGCCCGTCAACTTTTACATCTGCCTTGGATGAAATCTTTATAGCATTCGTTGCATCTATGGTGATGCTTCCTTTCGACTCTATCTTTATATCCTTCGGACTATCCAGGGTGATGCCCTCTGGTTTGAGCTCAACTTTATTATTATTCTGGTCATGGAGCACTATCGATTTTCCGTCATCACTCAGAACAGCTTTATTTCCACCGGGAGTTTCAATTGTTGTAATCTTTTTTTTGTCGTCGAAATGGATTTTAAGCTTACTGCCGGTTATAATACCCTTGAAACTGTTATCCTTATCAGGCAATGATCCCTGCGGCTTATTCTTTCCGTGATACATGCTGCCTATCAGGTACGGCTTTTCGGCGTCTCCTCCTTCAAAGCCTACCAGTACCTCGTCACCTATTTCAGGGATAAAATAGAATCCTCTCTCTGCTCCTGAATAAACATTAACAGGTCTCAGCCAGGGACTCATCATGTTTTCTTCCTGCCAGAAGAAATTCACTCTTACCCTTCCCAGTTTATCAGGATCATTATTGTCTTTCACAACGGCGCTTTGTGTCTCGCAACTCGGAATTGAATGGGGACAGGTGTAATCTGGTATTTTAGCTTCAGCAGGAATCCCCTCAAATCTGTTACAGTAGTTCATGGTATTATCGCATGTATGAAAGACAGATGTGATGATATATTCGCCGTAGTCTACCTCTCCATTCTGACGGACTTTCAATGCTTTGATATTTACTTTGTTGCCCGGTTTAAGCTTGGGATTCTGACTGTTTCCCTGCATCACGGACATATTCAGGGCCGATGCTCCTTCCTCAAGAGCGACAACATTTCCCAGCTCATTTTTATAGTTATTTCCCGGGACATTCAGGTGGTTATAAAACATTGTGGCCTGCTGTCCATATTCCTTCATTGAAATGTCATGGGCAATGCCTCCGTATTTATTCAGATTGTCTTTTCCACCTGATTTGGCGGAGGCAACCTCCATACGTTCAGCGGAAGTGAAGTCATATGCAACATACCTGAACTTGAGTGGATTCATGCCGATCGAGAAATTAAAGTCTGTGAGATCCATTCCCAGCTTCAGGTCGGTTTTATTATCAGGGAGCCTGCCAAAAAGAAGCTGGGTACCGTCATAGAAGAACCATTCGCCATAGCGTGCCGCAAGGCGGCGAAGGAACTCGTACCTGCTTTCATTATACTGTACGGTATAGGTCAGCCTGTCGCCTTTCACAGGATCAGTCCTGGACTTCAATAAATCTTTCGGATAGGGTTTAAGTATCTCATCGGCAATCTGTTTCAGAGTTTTATTCTCAAATGAACAGCTTCCCGGATTATCACTCATCAGGATATCAGGACTATACCCTGATAGTATCACATGATCTGATTCGCCGGTGTGTGATTTGGTGGTCCTTACCGAGGTAATGAGACCCTTGAACAGATTCTCAGATGCCTGAGATTCCCCTTTCAGTTTTGCTTCAATAGTGATGTTTATCACAGAGCCGACAAACTTTTTCGATTGCTCCATTACGAAACCATCTTTCTCTTCAAAAGTATCCATACGACAAACCACCTCGAATTCATGATGGTCATAAATACTCTGGCTGATAGTAAGGTTCAGGAAGTCTTTTATCTCCTCGCCATCAACCTCAATCCGGATCTTTGATGCAAGTGCCATAGGATTATTTTATTTATAAATAATAACCAGTTGTAAAATCCTGAAAATGCAAAATGCAGATTCAGCAGTCGGAAAGAGGATTACTTTAAGCAATATATCCGGACTAATGCCAGCCGCCGTTAACCGGTATCCCCGCAGATAAGGCCTCAGGGTTATTTATAACCAAGCCATGCATTGGTGTGATTCACCCCTGAGATAATTATCTGCCGGGCAGAGATGGATAATTTCGTTATCATTTGCGACTGATCCGTGAAGTACTCATCATAGGAGATCAACCGGGCATCCTTAAACTCCAGTGTCTTGAAAGGTTTGGTATTGTTATCTCCCGTAAATGAAATCTTCCCGTTCTTATCAGCATCTTCAGAAATCATCCATTGAAGTAATTCATTCTCCTCGATGCTCGCGAATGAGAGCTCAATGGTGCCTCCATGAACTTTGGAGGTTGGCAGTCCTTTCTTGTCGGTTTCCTGATAAAACTTGTATTCACAGGTGATCAGATGGATGCCCTCCTGCTCGTTTTGATGCCCTTCAATATGTAATCTTGCAGATAGTACCATAGTTAAAAAACATCCGGAATATAAAATAATTTGTTATAAAGATGCCATCCTTTACATCAAACGGTGATGGATATGGACAGAATTCGCTACCTGTTCTGGGACTGGTCAATTTCAATATCGCCTATACTAACCTTTCGACCCACGACGGTAAGTTGTGTGCTGGTATAGTTTTCTTCAATCGTCTCTGAATAGCCTGTCAGGCAGACATCTTTCAGGATTATTTCCCTTGGTGCTTCAGTCATCGCCTGCTTGTTAATACTGAATTTAGCTTCTCCCTT
>JADDYF010000463.1 GCA_015712185.1 Bacteroidales bacterium | reverse complement strand
ACCAGTAATTATGACTGTGGCAGGTTTTCACCCAGAAGTCAGGTTTTAATCCATAATCAACACAAACCTTGATGGCTTCAATTTTATGCGCTCCGATGCCGGCCGGTTTACCATGGCTGCGTATCTCTTCAAGTCCCTGACGGATCAGTTCCATACGCTGGGCAACTGTTCTTCCGGCCTTGTCCTCCCATTTCTCATCAGCCCATCGGTCGGTTATCTCTCCCTGGCAATACAGGGCATCTGAATCTACAGCCAGCGACATGGCAATTCCTTTCTGGAAATCGAGATTGATCCCGCAATCAGAAATGAATTTCATTTCACCCTTGAATTCATGCTTGTATTTCTGAAATACCCTGCCAAGCTGGGGATTGGTAATAATGGCATTTATTCCGCACTTTTCAGCCAGTGCAAGGGTTTGCATTACCTTTTCATCGGTGTGATATGTCTTGACCAGCTTCGAAACATAGATTAGGTCGCGTGCATGCGCCCAACCACCTATGAGGTTGCCGCCTGCAATGAGACGGCTTAGTTCAAATTGTGCAGGCTTTCCGTCCTTTCCGGTGTAGCTTATTTTACCTTTAGGAACCTCCCCTTTAAGGTCCTTTAATGTTGTGTAGTTGAACTTCAGCAGTGTTGCACCGGAATTGGCATCTATTCCCTGAACTTTTAACAGCTTTTCTTCAAAACTGTCCCATCTTCTTTTCCTGTAGAGGGCATACGCAAACAAACCGACAGCCGGAACTGAGATAAGGTTCCTGATGACCTCCCGGCGGCCGGGATACATCTGATCTGCTGCCTTGCTGTCGGGTACAGGCTGCCGTGCTTTCTCCTCCTTCCATTTGAAATAAAGCCTGTCGAGACCAAACAGATAACCAGGTGACAGGAAAACGAATGTTATCAGTACGAAAAGCTCGATCAGGTTCCTGTTAACCCATAGGTAATTTCCCTCAGCCGGTACACCAGACATATAACCGGGTATCGGAGGATAGGCAACGAAATAGAAGAAAAGCATTATTGCCCCTCCTATACTCGCCCACCTTGTAAACAATCCGAACATGAGTGCAAGGCCTGCCAGGATCAGCCCCCAGATGTTTATGAAATCAATTATGCCGGTTATTGCAGAATTCGAAGCCATCCAGTTGAACAATGGCGCAAATATCCATTTCGATCCGGCCAGGTATGGAGCTGAACTCCAGCCTTCTGTTATGATCTTTGATACACCTTCATACAAAAAATGCCACCCTATTATTATCCGGGTGACAGTAAAAAACCAGACAGGTATCTGTTCCGCGCTAAGTTTTGATGCTGATTTCATAATGAGGTTATTTATTTGCTTTCTTTTCCATTTGATTTATTATATCGTTGAATTTCAATTCAAGGTTTTTATCAAAAGCGGCAAGCTCTTTCCACTTATCAGAACCATATACCCCGGCCTGACTTATATCAAAGGGAGTAAAATTAATTTTTTTAATGATGGAATTATTTCTGAACCTGAAATCATATGCTGCCGGATCTCTGAACATAGGGTCAGCTATTAGTGAATTTAAATCTTTCCCCGAGTTCTTCCATTCTGAGAACGATTTATCGGCAAACATAATATCCGGCGACTTTGGATTCCAGTAGCAATTGTAATCCGAGAACAGATTGAACTTGTTCCAGTTGCTGCTCAGAAGCGTACCCCTGTCAAAATAAATGATATTGCCAGTAAATGAAATTGATCTGTGCTCCTCGATTCGTGTCGCCTGGAGCTGGGCTCTGAGATTCAGGGCAAGAATATTATTCCGTATAATATTTTCTTTCCCGTAATGCTGATGAAACCCCGAGCTTTTACATGCATAGACAAGATTGTTTTCCATCGTTATCCCGAATGATCCTTCATCGGTATATAGACCCCAGCCTCCGTAATCAAACGAATAAATATGATGTATCACATTGTTGGCGACAACCGTGCCTTCCGATGCACCCAGAGTGTAAACACCGCCCATGTCGCATAACTCTCCCCACCCCAGATGATGTATATGATTGTAAGCAATGATATTTCGTTTGGACGGGCTCGGAGTGTATCCCCATACCCATCCGACAGATATCCCTGAGTAGCGAAGGTCGGCTATTTCATTATGCGTTAATTTATTGTCGCTTGCGTTAAAAATAATTATTCCTACTGCGCAGGGGAAAAGATGTCCGCCATCCCTGATAATATTGTTATCTATTGTAATATTATTTGTAATCTCCCTGATATTGTTCCGGATGATTGTTTCTCCTATTTTTACGCCTCCCGCTCCAAGATCATGCAGATAGCATCCAGAAACAGAACAATCAGTGCACGCTCTGCGGAACCAGAAGGCATATGTACCGGTATGTGAAATCTCGCAGTTCCTGAAAGAAACATCCTTTACGAAATCGAGCGTAACAACTGCGCCAACAGGAGATGCTGCCTGGGCAGGTTCATTTCCTTTCTCCGGGACGGCGTATCCGGATATCCGGAATACAAGATTTTCAAACATGATATTTGACACAGGCTTGTTTCGTATGCCGTCACCTTTTATAACAATGAATTCATCAATCACAGGTACACAAAAGGAACTGCTCCATATATTTTCATCCTCAAACGGTATATACCAGAGGTTCCCTGAACGTTCCAGGTACCATTCACCCTGTGCATCAAAAGCTCCCCTGTAATTTTCAACAAAATAGCGAGTCTTTGAATCCAGGGGATTCCACGATTTCATTCCTGTACCAACGGTATAAATCGCTGAATTCTCAGAATCAAAATCATAAATATGCTTCCGTGTATTATCCCATTTATGATAAAAAGTGATCACGGCGTCTTTATAATCCTGATCAGAGAATGAGATGAACAGTCTGGAGTCTGTACTGTCGAGAAAGATCTTTTGCACAGCCATTTCGGGCGACCGTCCGGTTCCTTTCTCAACCACCGTCTCGGTCACATTCTTAACAAAGTAAAATCCCGCATCAGGAGTTCTGGCTCTTACAGCCCTTCTGCCATTGATATAAAACTGTTCAAAATACCATCCGAAGCGCGCTACTTCAGGTATGTAAGCTTTCCATAATTTTGAGTTGACTCTTTCAAATCCCAGAATCTTCACCCCTCCGGTAAATATTGCCTTTTTACCTTCCTCACCCCTGAAAATAAGGGGGGATATCGGCGTACCGGCATCCTCATCTGTTAAAACAAGCGGTTCACGCATCAGATATTCCCCTTCAAGGGCAATCACTTCCACAGGCTGGTCGCCAGAATTTACTTTTCGCAGCTCCCTTGCTCGTTCGTGTGCTTTACTTAATGATGCAAGAGGCCTTTCAAAAGTACCCGGATTATTATCATTCCCGGAAGGTGAAAGATATATTTTCTGCGCACTGGAGAATTCAAAAGGGAAATACGAAATAATTGTAATACCAATAATTACCGCGATGGTCTTCATAACAACAGGACTTCAATAATTATACATCCTCTCGTGGGGATACCGAAACTAAGCTATAAAAAATTTATAGTAAATTACACATTATTTTGAGAAACAACCAGTATAATTTCACCAATGCATAAAAAAATATCC
>JADDYF010000458.1 GCA_015712185.1 Bacteroidales bacterium | reverse complement strand
GAGGATAATAATGATCGGAAGATTCCTGCGGAGAACCGGTTTGGATGAATTACCGCAGCTAATAAATGTTCTTAAAGGAGAAATGTCGTTAATAGGTCCTCGTCCTCCTCTTCCCGGAGAGACACTACATTACAAAAGATGGCAGTTAAGACGTCTTTCCGTCAAACCCGGATTATCATGCTTCTGGCAGATAAAACCCGATAGAAATCTCATCAAATTTGAAAAGTGGATGGAACTGGATCTGGCTTATATAGACAACTGGTCGCCACGCCTTGATTTTATCATTTTACTGAAAACGATTAAAACGATTTTTCAAAGAACAGGTTTATAGGAAGTGCTTAGGGTGCCTCAAGTTATGGCCAAACATACCAATTGCCTGTAATACTATGATAACAGATTTTTGACAGGTAATCCTGCTAAGATTAATTTGTACTAATTGAAAGATTTAATCAGATTTGCATATCCCGCTTACCTGATTTTCCATTTACTATGATTATTTTGATAAATCTTTTCGGTTAATTAACTAATAATCCTTTTCCATTGATATTATTATTTATTTCAAAGACCAAACATTGATAAAATGCCGGTTATTTAGGCAGTTGCCCTTTATCGGCACTTGGTGGTAAAATTTAAACTTATATCTTTACGCTGTTTTTGTTGAATCAGCTAATGTAAATTCTGAATTAAAATGGATAATATAAAGATTGATGCCTCAACAATCAGAGAGAAAGTAAAAACTTATATTAATCAGGCAGTACACGTGGATAAAGAAAAGATAAGGAACGATTCTCTGATATTTAAAGAAGGATTCATTGATTCCATGGGATTTATTCTGCTCGTCACCTTTCTTGAAGAAGAGTTCGGAATTAAAACATCTGATGCAGACCTGCTCGAGGAAAATTTTGAATCAATCAACGCAATAAGTGATTTTGTTGGTCGGAAAACTGAGCAATAATTATGTGTGGAGTAGCTGGTATAATTGACTACAAAGGCAAATCAAACAGGAAAGCCGTAATTGAATCAATGCTCCGCAGCATAAATTATCGCGGACCTGATGAAAGCGGAATATATCATTCACGTTTTGCGACTTTGGGAAATGTCCGGCTTAGTATTGTTGACCTTACAACTGGTCAGCAACCTCTGTCAGATCCTTCAGGCCGATACTGGATAATTCATAACGGTGAAATATTTAACCACAAAGAGCTTCGCGAGGATCTTGAAAAGAGTGGGAACCATTTCAGAACGCATACGGATACAGAAGTCATTGTTCAGCTGTATGCATTATATGGCAGGGATTGTCTTAAACTCCTTAACGGTCAGTTTGCATTCGCCATCTGGGATAAAAAAGAAGAGGAGCTGTTTATAGCGCGCGACAGAGTGGGTATAAGACCTTTATTTTATAATATAACAAATGGCATCTTCTCTTTTGCCTCTGAAATAAAAGCCCTTTTTGAACAAAAACAGTTGCCAAGGGAACTGAGACCTGAAATACTTTCACAGGTTTATACATTCTGGGCAGCACTTACTCCAAATACTCCCTTTAAAGACATTTTTGAATTATCACCAGGCCATTTTCTGATCTATAACAGGAATGGTTTACAAATTCAAAAATTCTGGGAATTGAATTTTAGTAATACCAATTCTTCTCTTTCTATTAATGCGGCAATCGAAAATTTTCATGATCTGTTCACCAGTGCAGTAAGGCTGAGGTTAAGGGCAGATGTTGAAGTTGCTGCATACCTCAGTGGGGGTATTGATTCAAGTGCAACTGTAGCATATATAAAAGAAATTGAACCGGGAGTTCTAAATACATTTTCAATTGGCTTTGAAGATAAGGACTTTGATGAGAGTAAATACCAGGAAGAAGCAGTGAGTTTTTTAAATACAAAACACAGATCGATAATTTGTTCATCTAAGGATATAGCTCAATCTATTCCAACAGTAGTATGGTGTTCTGAAATTCCCATGACCCGGACTGCTCCTGCCCCAATGCAAATACTCTCCAGACTCGTCAGGGAAAATAATATTAAAGTAGTCATTACCGGAGAGGGATCTGATGAAATGCTTGCCGGCTATGATATTTACAGGGAAGCAAAAATAAGAAGATTCTGGGCATCCCAGCCAGCTTCAAATATACGACCTCTCCTTCTGAAGAAAATATATCCCGATCTTCCGCATCTGAGAAATGCCAGTCCTAATATCCTGAAAATGTTTTTCGGGTATAAGCTGGAAGATGTCAATAATCCTTTTTATTCTCATCTGCTGCGGTGGAATAATTCAAATCATATTAAGAAACACTTATCTGCCCGTCTGCATGAGGATCTGAAAAACTATTCTCCATTTAATGAATTATCAGATAAATTACCTGAAGACTTCAACTCATGGGATCCTCTTGCCAAATCACAGTGGCTTGAAATTACTATTTTCATGTCAGGCTACCTCCTGTCAACACAGGGAGACCGGATGGGTATGGCCAATTCAATAGAAGGAAGATACCCTTTCCTGGATTACCGGATAATAGAGTTCTGTGCCGGATTACCTGCAAAATTTAAACTAAACGGACTTACTGAGAAATATCTATTGAAGAGGCTAATGAAAAACAGGATCCCTGAAAGCATTATTAAGCGTCCAAAACAACCATACCGTGCACCAATAACCAGTGTCTTCCTGGCAAAAGATGTACCGGAATATGTGAAATACATGTTATCCGATGCATTTACGAAAACAGCAGGAATATTTAATTATAGCTCCTTTTCCGGGTTACTCGAGAAAATAGAAAAAACAGGCGTTGCATCTGAGATGGATAATATGGTGATTACTGCTGTAATTTCGACCCACCTGTTACATTACCAGTTCATTGAAAATCATAATGAGGAATTCAGAACAGGAAGTCTGAAAAATTTGAAAATAATTGAAGATATATAGATACTAACTACTTGAATTAATCTACCCCCAGCCCCCCTAAAGGGGGGTTAAAACGGGGAATATTAAATAAAGTTCAAATCCCATGGCCCAAAAGAAACCCTTTTCAAAAGATATTATTAAGCTTGACAATGTTGAGACCGTTGTAAATGAGATAGTTCTAAAACTTAAGAAGGATGTTTTAGAGAAATTAAGATTGAATGGTGCAGTGGTAGGTATCAGCGGAGGGATTGACTCCTCTGTATGCCTTGCCCTCTCTGCCATGGCTTTTGGTCCTGAAAAGGTACAGGGGATAATGATGCCTGAAAGAGATTCCAATCCGGAAAGTGAGAAACTTGCGCTGAAACTTGCCGGTAAGTTCGGGGTAAGAGCAATTAAAGAGGAGATCACTTCTGCCCTGGCAGGATTCGAATGTTACACCAGACGTGATGAGGCTGTTAAGAGAGTATTTACTGAGTATGATCCAAATATTTATAAAATGAAGATAGGAATTAAGCAAACGGGCTTATTTTCTTCAATGCCTCCCATATTTTCACTTACCATAGTTGACCCTGAAGGAAATCAAAAAGAAAAAATTTTACCAGCCAGAGAATACCTTCAGATAGTCGCTGCCTCAAACTTCAAACAGCGTACAAGGATGTCAATGTTGTATTATCATGCTGAATCACTGCATTATGCGGTTATTGGTACTCCGAATAAACACGAGCAGGAACAGGGATTTTTCGTTAAATACGGCGATGGTGGAGCAGATGTGATGCCTATCGGAAATCTCTATAAAACACAGGTATACCAGCTTGCTGAATATCTTGGTGTCCCACAGGAGATTATTGAGAGAACACCCACTACTGACACCTATTCAGCAGAACAGACACAGGAGGAATTCTTCTACCAGCTTCCATTTGATCTCATGGACAGGTACTGGTATGGATTTGAAAATGGGTATTCGCCAAAAGAAGTTGCGGATGTCATGGGGGAGACTGAGGAGAGAGTGGCAGCGTTGTTCAGGGGGTTTGAGCGGAAACGGAGGACGACGGAGTATTTGAGGATGCACCCGATACGGGACTACTATGGAGTCTGAGGCTAAGGGCTAAGGGCGGAGAGCAAAGAGCGGAGAGCGAAGGGCGGAGAGCGAAGAGCGAAGAGCGAAGAGCGGAGAGTATGGATGAAGAAATGAATAGTGAAATATTTAAGGCTTAATTAAAATTATAACTAAATGTATGGATGCATTCAGATTTGAAAATCTTGAAATATGGAAAGATGGCATTGAAATATCTGATTCACTTTTTGACATAGCTGACAGAGCAGAATCAAAGAAGTTTTTTCGTTTCGCTTAACAATTAAGAGCTTCCACGATGAGTATAACTAATAATATTTCAGAAGGGTCTGGTTCATTATCTGATAAGGAATTTGCCAGTTTTTTAAATATATCAAGAAGATCTTTATTTGAATGTGTAAACATCCTTTACATATTTGAAAGGCGTAAAATTATTACCATTGAGGAACGATATAACCTAATTTATCAACTAAAACCATTGAGTAAAAAAATAACTAATTTCCGAAAATCGCTGATGCATTATTGATGCTCGGGGTATAATGGTCCAGGTGTTTCTGGTACCCGCCCTCTGCCCTCATCTCTTAGCCCTCAGCGATTAAAAAGAAAAACAAAATATGTCTAACATTAACAAAACACTACATCAGATATGAACGCCTTCGATTATTTCTTTGAAAATACTTCAACCCTTGAGAAACCTTTTTTAGTAGGAAAGGAGGAAATCACTTTTAAGGATCTGTTTGAGTCCTGCCTGAATCTTGCTGGCTGGTTACGAAAGGAGATTGGTCAGAATAAACACATTCTGTTGCTTTCAGTAAACAATCTGTTCTTCTTAAAAGTATACTTTGCTATCATAAAATCGGGCAATATTTGTATACCATTGGATCCTAATATTGAAAAGGAGAATTTCAGATATATATATGATCTGACAAAGCCGGAATTGGTGTTTCTTACCCATGACGTGGAAAAACGGCTTGAATTGAAGTCAGACAAATCTATTTTCCCTGACACTCTCCAGGATCCTGGCACTCTCACCACTCACCTCTCATCACTCACCACTCATCACTCATCAATGAATGCTGAGTCCTTCGATCGTGAACGTTGCGCCGAAATTATCTTTACCTCTGGCTCCACCGGAAAACCGAAAGGTGTAATGATATCGCATAAAAACCTCATTGCAAATACAAGTTCTATAGTTGAATATTTACAACTGACAGAAAATGACAGGATACTTGTCTTCCTGCCATTTTATTACTGTTACGGATTATCTCTCCTTCACACTCATCTACGCGTGGGCGGATCGATTGTGTTCAATAATTCATTTATCTTCCTTGGGAGTGTCATAAAAAGTCTTCTGGATAATAAATGCACAGGTTTTGCGGGTGTACCGACTCATTTTCAGATTCTGCTGAGAAAATCAGACTCGTTTAAAAAAACAATATTCCCTGATCTTAAATATGTCACTCAGGCCGGAGGCAAGCTGGCACCAATTTTTATTGATGAGTTCAGGGAAAGTCATCCGGAAATAAGGTTTATTGTAATGTATGGACAAACAGAAGCCACAGCAAGATTATCATGGTTGCCTCCAGAACTCTGGGAAAAGAAAAAAGGTTCTATGGGAAAGGGTATTCCCGGTGTTGAGTTAAAAGTAGTAAATGAAAAAGGGGAAAAAATAAAACCCGGTGAAACTGGAGAAGTTATAGCCAGGGGCGAAAATGTAATGATAGGCTATTTTGCTGACGAGGAGGGAACTCAAAATACAATCAGGAACGGGTGGCTCTATACCGGTGACCTCGGGACTGTTGATGAAGAAGACTATATTTACTTAACGGCCCGTTCTAAAGAAATTATTAAGGTACGCGGAAAGCGCATAAGTCCGAAAGAAATAGAAGCTGTTATCCTTTCCATACCGGAGGTAATTGATTGTACGATAGAGGGTGTTGAGGATGAAATTGAGGGAGAAATGCTCAAAGCTACCGTAGTGATTAGAAAAGACTCCATAAACACGATAACAAAAGATTTTATTATTCAACATTGCTCGCAACATCTAGCGTTATATAAAGTACCTCAGGTTTATGAGCTTAAAGATGACCTGACTATAAGTCCCACAGGGAAAAAAATCAAAAAGGTCTGATCAGATATACATAATCTGAATACTATCTGTTGCGAGATACCCAATTTAGGATTATCAGTGTGAGATATTTATCAAAATATGGTAAAAATCACCCTTGTAAGGAAGTACGGATTTTAATCAGTCATAGTATTTAAAGTGTTAGTCTGCTGATTAATCTGTTTTGTCAAAATTCCAGCAACCTAATTAATTTGTAACAGTTTTATACATATATTTCCCAGAAATAATTTACCAAAACTATTGATGAATATGAAAAAGATTAAATTTTTGTTTGCGGTATCATTTATGATTGCTGCACTTGTTTCCTGTAATTTACAGGAGAATACGAATATTTTATCAGCAGGGAATGATTTATCCATTCTTGCTGTCGCGATTGATCATGAAAGTACTCCTGTATCTGACGCTGGTATAATTCCTGTGGTGCTTTCTGGAACAGCCAACAGGGGAGGAAACGTGACGTGCGGGGAGGTAGCCTCAGCTTTTGGGACTACTTTTGCTGATTGTGGTGACAGGATAAGCTATGTGTGTGATGATATGGGCAATTGTGGTTTCCCCGGGCTTCCTGCAGAGATTACAGTAACACAAAATGCCGAAAATCGCAACCTCATTGATTTCAGTATAAGCGGTTGCATCGATGGCTCTTATATGGTGGGAGCCGTAATTGTCAAGGGAGCCACTGCTGCAAATGTATATTATTATCCAGAAGGCACAATGGGAGATATAGGACTAGGTGCTCCGGGTGGATTGAATATGGTCAGCAACCTGACTTTCTGTTTTGTTGAGTGTGAAGAAGTAAAAGAAGTTGTAACGGCTGTCAAACTCTTTTACTATCCTGCAGGCAATATGGACATGGGAGGATTAGCCTTGAGTTC
>JADDYF010000457.1 GCA_015712185.1 Bacteroidales bacterium | reverse complement strand
ATGAAGGGTGAATCTTTTGAAGATGGCTATCAGAGTGTTCCGGTTGACTGGGGGATCAACTCGGAAAGAAAGAAGCAATTCTTCATTTTACTGAAAGAAATTACGGGGAAGAAGTGATATTGAAGAGGTTGAAGAAGTTGAAGAAGTTGAGTTATTTTAATAATCTTTGGTATGGAAATATTAAAACCAATCTGTAATATGAAGAAAAGAATTTATACGCCGGTTATCGCATTATCATTATTACTTCTGAGCTGCGGAAAGAATGAACCGTTCCCCATTACCGATCTGCACATTCATCTGAAGGGTGATTTTGGAATTGAGGATGCTATAAAAAAATCTGCTGCGGAGAAAATAAACTATGGAATTGCCGTAAACTGCGGCCTGAAATTTCCGGTTCATAGCGACAGTCAGATAGATTCGGTGCTGCTTACTTTTAAGGATTATCCGCAATTCCTGATTGCCATGCAGGCTGAAGGAAGAGAATGGGTTGATATTTTTTCGAGAGAGTCGATCAATAAATTTGATTATGTATTTACCGACGCAATGACCTTCACTGATGAAAAAGGCAGGAGGAACAGGATATGGATGAAGAATGAAACCTGGATTGACGATGAAGAAGCATTTATGGATTACCTCGTAAAGACAATTGTAAAGATCATGAACGAGGAACCAATTAATATCTATGTAAATCCAACATTCCTGCCTGACCAGATGGCAGACCGTTATGATGCATTCTGGACAACTGAACGGATGGACAAGGTTATCAATGCAGCAAAATCAAACAATATTGCAATAGAGATCAATAACAGATACAAGATCCCTTCAGTTGATTTTATAAAGAGAGCAAAAAAGGCGGGTGTCAAATTTGCTGTCGGGACAAACAATGCAGACAGTAATTTTTCAGGCGCTGAATATGCTCTTGAAATGATCAAAGAATGCAGGCTTACCGGGGATGACTTCTACCAGCCTGTTAACAAAAGGCAGGATGGAAGGCCTTAATCTTACACAAACGCTTCGATTTTTGCCCGGTGTGATCATCGGATTAACTGTGCATGAGTTCAGTCATGCATGGGTATCTCATTTATGCGGCGATCCGACATCGCGCGACCAGGGAAGGATTACCCTGAATCCTTTGAAACATATAGATCCCCTTGGTTTTATAATGCTGCTGGCAGTTGGATTTGGATGGGCCAAGCCTGTTCAGTTCAATGAACAGAATCTCAGGAATCCGAAGACAGATGTGCTGAAAATAGCTGTAGCAGGCCCTTTGTCAAATGCTATAATGGCAATGGCGGGATCTGTAATATTTGCATTATTATATAATACCGGGTCCATCAGCCAGTATACCCTGGCAGGACAGATATTTTTATATGGCATATTTATTAACTGGGGACTGCTTGTTTTTAACCTGATACCGATACCACCGCTTGACGGATCGCACCTCCTCCTTTCTTTTTTCAGGAAATATCCATCTTTCCATGAGGCTCTTTATAAATACGGAACGATGGTACTGCTTGCCCTGATAGTCGGATCAGTATTGTTTGACATTGCTCTGCTGCCTATCTGGCCGGTGATGAACTTTCTTGGCAGAGGTTTTCTGTCAATGCTTGGTGTTTATATTTAACGCAAGGTTATTATTCCAACCTTAATCCGTAACATGTTGTTTTGCCTGAGGCTTTGCTTGATTTATGTCATATTTTTTAGTATTTTGCAGAAAATTAGGTTGTTGTGAAATCAATTCTGATTATTTTATGCATAATGGCGGGAGGAATTATTTTGCCGCAGACTGATAAATATCAGTCTGCCAGGATCAGGATGGTTAAGACACAAATCTCGGATCGCGGCATTTCAAATACTGCAGTACTCGAAGCTATGAAAAAAGTACCCAGGCATTTGTTCATCCCCGGGGAATATGAAAGAGAAGCTTATGAAGATTATCCTTTGCCCATAGGGTATGGCCAGACCATTTCACAGCCGTACATTGTCGCATATATGACAGACATTGTAAGGCCGAATGCAAAAAAGAAAGCTCTGGAAATAGGGACGGGTTCCGGATACCAGGCAGCGGTACTTGCCGAGATCGTTGAGAAAGTCTATACAATTGAGATAGTCCCGGAACTGGCAAAGGAATCATCAGCCCTGCTAAAGAAGCTTGGATACAAGAATATTATCGGGAAATATGGTGACGGCTATAAGGGATGGCCGGAATATGCACCTTTTGATATAATAATAGTTACTGCTGCCGCTGATCATATTCCGCAGCCTTTGATCGACCAGCTTGCCGAAAACGGACGGCTTGTAATCCCGGTGGGGCCTCCATCTGCCGTACAGGAGCTTATTCTGGTTACAAGGAGGAATGGCAAAGTCGAACAGAGACGAATGACATTCGTCAGGTTTGTTCCGTTCAAAAGGTTATAAAATATCGCAGGGATTTTAAAAAAAAGATCATGGAATACTCAGAAGCGCTTAAACTAAAGGAGAGATGGGGAAAAGCACCATGTGATCATCCTGAATTTGAAAAAGTTTATTTTTTTGGTACCTACCTGGTCAATTATGCCTGTACGAAATGCGGAGCTGATCTGACCATTCCCCGGAAACTTGAAATTGAAGAGGCCAGGAAGAAGAAGAAAATACCATAACCTGGAATTTCAGCCGACAGCTATCAATGGTGAATTATTCGTGCCTGATCGATTCGATAGGCTTCAGGTCAGCGGCCCTTTTTGCCGGGAGGTAACCAAAGGTGACTCCAACCAGTACTGAAAAGCCAAATGCTATGAAGATCGAATAGAGTGTAATGCTGGTTTTAACTTCAGTGATAAGCCCGATACCCAGTGACAGAACTATTCCCAGAAATACTCCGATCAAACCTCCTGTGATGCTCAATGCAATTGCTTCGGTCACAAACTGGCCCATGATATCTGATCTTCGTGCTCCGACAGCACGCCTGATTCCTATTTCCTGAGTTCGTTCCAGGACAGAAGCAAGCATGATATTCATGATACCTATGCCTCCCACTATAAGTGAAATTGCTGCTATTGATGCCAGAAGCAGGTTGTAAATACGGCTTTCACGTTTTTCCTGTTCCATCAGCTCATAAGGGATGATTATGCTGAAATCGTCATTATTGAAATGGCGCCTTGATATGATACTTTTTATAATATCGGAAGACTCAATCAGCCTTTCCGAGCTTTCAAGTTTTATCGTCACCTGTTTAAGTTCGCTTAAGAGCAGGTTGGTTTTTGGTATTCTTTTGCTGAATGTTGTCAGGGGAATATACACATCATTATTCAGATCACGAGCTGCCAGCTCTCCGACTGTTTCAGTAAACAGAGCTTTGGTCTGAAGCACCCCGGCAACCTCGAACCATTGGTCACCGAGCTTAATATTTCTGCCCAGAGGATCCTCATAGCTAAAAAGCTCACGTGCAATATTTGCACCGAGCACACAAACTTTAAGCTGTCTGTTACTGTGGTCACTGATTATAAAAGTCCCCTTATCTATCCTGTAGTTCAGGATATTTACTATTTCGGGAGTAACACCGATCACTGTTGCCTTTGCAGATTTATCCTCATACATTGCATCGAGCTTTGCTTCTGATTGGGGTGCTATTCCTATCACGCCGGGAACTATTTCAGCAATAGCTTTTGTGTCGTCAAGCGATAATCCTTTCGAGAATTTTGTGCGTACGTCTTCAAGGTCGGCATCTGTAAGATCTTTATCACGGATTATGATATTGCTCACACCCAGATCCTGATACTTCGCCAGGGCTTGTTTTTTTGTGCCCTCACCAATGGATATCATGGTTATGACAGAGGCAGTACCGAATATTATGCCAAGCATTGTGAGAAACGACCTGAATTTATGATCGCGAAGTCCATAGACAGCGGTCCTGACGTTTTCTTCAATCTGCATACTCGGATTTTTTAACTTTTAGAATATTTTCCGGAAGTTCGAGAGCCTGCCCCGGATCCAGATCACCCGAAACAACAGTATACATATTGTTTGAGGCTCCGGTTTTTATTTCAGTCTTCCGTATTTTACCTCTCTTCCTGATGAAAAGGTAGAAGTGTTTATTTTCCTCAAGTATACAGCTGTTAGGAACAAAAATCTCATCCTCACCATCAAATGTTATATATTCACAGCTGACTGTCATACCTGGCTTAAGTCTCAGGTCGGATTCTGATATCAGAACTTCTGTCATAAATACTCTCTTCTGATCCTTTTCGATGCACACCATGCTTACCTTATTTATTTTACCATGAAAAGGTACAGAGGGCAATGCATCAAGCCTGACAATAACTTCCAGACCCGTTTTTATCCTGCTTATGTCATTCTCCAGAACATATCCGTTTACCTTCATGGTCCTGATATCAGGGATCCTGGCAACCGGATACCCCAGATAAACTTCATCGCCGACTTTAATTGTCTGACCGGTTCTGGGATTCTTTTCGATTTCAAAAATCCCGTCAAGAGGAGTGTATACGGTCATCTGATCCAAAGTCTCCTGTGCAGCTTTCAGCTCGTTTTCTTTCTGTGTTACCTTTATCTTCTGGATACGGTAATCGAGGCTGTCGAGCTTTGGCCTGAGTTCCAGGTTCCTCCTGATTTTGTTAAGTCTTATTTCAGCCAGCCGGAATTCAAGTTCAATAACTCTTCTTCTGCTTTCAGTTTCAAAAGCAGAACTTTGCATTTCAATCTTTTTTATTTCATAGGATGATTGTTCCTTCATGAACTGAGCTCTCAGATCCTGCAGATTATTGATTATCTGGGCTTTCAGCTTGTTTGCCGATGCTATCTCATTTTCAAGAGATTCCCTTTTCTCGATAATGTATTTTTGAACCGATGAAGGATCAACATGTACTACCGGATCGCCTTTATATACGTTTTTACCATGTTCAGCAAGACCAACGATCTTAAAGTTATATCCATAAATATAATTTATCCGTGGCATGCTCAGGGTGGATGCGTTTACAGCCTGTAGTTCTCCTGTTTCAATAACCGATTGCCGGAAGGGTCCTTTTAATACCGAGTAACTGTTGGGCTGTTTATCGTTGCAGGAGATTAACACAAATAACATACCTGTTATAAGCAGATATGTCGTCAACAGGATCCGGGGCATTTTAATAAGAAACGAAACTATTTTCATGTCTGAACTTCCTTATAATTTATCCGGGGCCTGTATTCCTATTGTTACCATTTGATCTCTTTTCAAGCATTTCTTCCTTTTTTATGAAAGGATTGGAAAGTGCTATAATATCATTTTCAATGATACCCTCAGTTACAATAGCATAATCGTTATTTACGGCTCCCGTTTTAATATCCCGGCGTTTGAATCCTGAACCGGATTTCACATAGACATAATCGATCCCCTGTTCATTAAAAAGTGATTCAAGAGGGATGAAAAGAACATCATGAATTTCGCTTACAATAATCTTACAGCTGACCGTTAATCCGGGAAGAAGTGTTTTACTCTGACCATCTATCCTGATGAGAACCGGGAATATCTTAATTTTTGATTTGTAATCCTTATTCTGTGCAAGGTTGGCAACTGATTCAATTACACCGGTAAACAATGAATCTGAGTAAGCATCGGGACGTATCTCTACCCTCTGACCGGGCAGAACCTTTGAAATATCCACTTCATTTATTTTAACTTCAGCTCTCATTGCCGAAAGATCAGGGAGTTCGATTATTTTTGAACCTGTATAGGGTTGATCGTTTACAGCCCATTTCTGGCCGGTATTCCAATTTAACTCCTTTATCGCAATACCATTTGCAGGGCTTACGACAAAGAGATTGTTCATAGAACTGTTTGCATCTGAAAGTGTGGTTGTGAGTTG
>JADDYF010000437.1 GCA_015712185.1 Bacteroidales bacterium | reverse complement strand
CACACCCGATTCGGCGAGAGTTTCTTTGAATGTCGTCTTTACCGATACGCTGTCCAATACTGCATCCACTGCAAATCCGGCAAGGTGTTTCTGCTCTTCCAGCGGTATCCCGAGTTTATCGAATGTTTTTTTCAGCTCAGGGTCAATGTCATCGAAACTCTCCGGTGAAACTTTCCGTTTCGGCGCCGCATAATAAATTATATCCTGGAAGTCGATCGGGGGTATCTTAAGATTAGCCCATCCAGGCATTTTCATGGTTTGCCAGTGCTGGAATGCCTTAAGCCGGAACTCAAGCAGCCAGCCAGGTTCATCCTTCTTCTGTGAAATGGTACGGATAACATCTTCATTCAGACCTTTCGGAATCTTTTCCGTTTCAATGTCTGAATAGAATCCGTACTTGTATTCCCCGGAAGTGACATCATTTATTATATTATCCTGATCTTTTTCCATTTCAATAATTCCCTGCAGATACTTTCACCGCTTCAAGGATAACAACCGCAAACTGTAAATGTTAATTATATTTAATCTAAATAAACATGCAAAAATATTAAAATATTCTCAATCCGGGAATAATTCATGCCGAAATTATAGTGAACAAAAACACGGTTAGAAGGTTACATAAAGAAGAGTATTAATCAGGAATAAAACCCGAAAATATTTCTAAATTGGGGCACTGTTAATTAATTAACAGTACAATCCCCAAAAATATCAGTTATGAACAGATTTCCCGGCTTCTTTTCTCTGAAAAACAGAAAGAGATTATTATTTGTTCTGTTTTTACTTGCACCTTCATGCATTTTTGCAGCCGGCGGGGAGGTCCCTTCAATAGGTCCCGTTCGAATGGAGTTCGTCATCTTCGGATTAATATTACTTTGCGTTGCATTATTCCACAAGCAGACATTTTATGTTGCGATAACAGGTCTGACCATCCTGCTGATATTTAAATTCATCTTCGATCCGGGATTTCATCTGGGCGAGCATTTGTTTGGAACGACATCCTTTGCTGAGCAGCTGATGGATAAAGAACTTCGCCAGGGCGAGTGGGGTATAATACTGAATCTCCTGGGCCTTCTGCTGGGTTTTGCAGTACTGTCAAAAATATTCGAGGAATCACATATACCGGATATTCTTCCGAGATATCTTCCGGATGACTGGAAGGGTCCGTTCCTGTTGCTGGTTTTCGTTTTTATACTCTCTTCATTTCTCGACAATATCGCAGCAGCGCTCATCGGAGGGACAATTGCACTCGTTGTATTCAGAAACAGGGTACACATCGGCTATATAGCAGCCCTCGTTGCAGCCAGTAATGCCGGCGGATCGGGCAGTGTTGTTGGCGATACCACAACAACCATGATGTGGATAGATGGTGTTTCAGCATTAAATGTTTTACACGGCTATGTAGCTGCGGCTGCAGCATTAATCTTTTTTGCCTGGTTTGCAGCACATCAGCAGGATAAATACCAGAGGATTCAGAAGGATGCCGATCTGAATGTAAGGATTGACTGGATCAAAATATTCAATGTTGTTCTTATCCTTGCCGGTGCCATTATTTCGAATATTCTCTATGACATGCCTGCACTGGGAGTATGGATCGCAATAATTATTGGTGCATTTCTTCGCCCGGCACCCTGGAAAGAGGTTCCCGGTGCAATCAAAGGTACAATTTTCCTTCTCTGCCTTGTGACCTGCGCCTCCCTGATGCCTGTTGAAGAGCTTCCCGATGCTTCGTGGATAACAGCTTTTTCGCTGGGATTCCTTTCCTCAGTATTTGATAATATCCCCCTTACCAAGATGTGCCTCGACCAGGGGCACTATGACTGGGGTATGCTGGCATATACAGTCGGTTTCGGTGGATCAATTATCTGGTTTGGCTCATCTGCCGGTGTAGCGATAACAAATAAATTCCCTGAAGGACGCAATGTTGTCCTGTGGTTAAAAAAAGGCTGGCATGTGGCAGTTGCTTATGTGATCGGATTCTTTGTCCTATACCTGACCCTCGGGTGGGAGCCGGCTGACAATAATGAACATAAAATTATAAACTGCCCTGTTCCGGGCTGCCCTATGGCAGGGCAGACTGAGATCTCAACTCCTCTGGCCCGATAATTGTTACTGGTTGTTTTGTCAAATGGTGTAACTTTATTGTTATTAAAATTCTGTATTATGAAACACATGCTTCTTTTTGCATTATTGGTATTGGTACCGGCGTCAATAGTAACAGCTGATACCGAGAAAGAGATAAAAACAGGGATAAAACATATCACCGTGTATCCCGACCGGGCACAGTTAACACATGAGACCACAATTGATTTACCTGCCGGTAATACAGTGCTCAAACTTAGCGGCCTGTCGCCTTATATCGATGCCCAGAGCATTCAGGTGAAAGGTTTGGGTGATTTCATGATACTTTCGGTAAATCATCAGAACAACTATCTAGAGAATCTTGAGGACTCACCGGAAGTTAAGAACATCAGGAGCCAGATTGAAGCCCTTCAGCTGAAAGTTGAGGATGAGAAGGCTGCAATCACAGTCCTTAAGGAAAAAGAAGCTTTCCTGGTGGCAAACAGGGCTATCCTTGTTAAAGAGACTACCTTTACTCTTGAACAGCTGAGAAGCGTTATGGATCTGTATACAAACAATATGGACCAGGTAACAATGAGTGTTCTGAGAAAGAACAGGCTTATTAAGGATTATGAAAAACAGATAGCAGCCCTTCAGAAGCAGATTTCCGACAGGACCGGCAGGCAGCAGCTTCCTTCAGGAGAGATTTCGGTCTCTGTGAGCTCAGGGAAGCCACTGTCAGGGAAACTTACCTTTGCTTATGTGGTTTCAAATGCAGGCTGGTATCCATCATATGATATCAGGGTCGATGACATTACGAAGCCGGTTAATATTTTTTATAAGGCAAATGTATTTCAGAACACAGGTGTTACCTGGAAAGATGTTAAGCTGAGCTTTTCGAACGCCACTCCCTGGATTGCCGGAAATGTACCTGAGCTTTACCCATGGTTTATCGATTATTATAATCCCCCGCCACCGATACGTATAAGAGGTGTAGCCTCAGGTGTAAAACGAAGTGAAGCTCCTGCAATGATGGAGATGGCTGTGGCTGACGAAGCACTTGTGATGAAGGAGGCTGTGCCGGTAACCGTTCAAAAACAGGTCGGCGAAACAACCATCACATTTGACGTTGCTATCCCGTATACCATCGCTTCAGATGGTAAAGTACAGACAATAGAAATTCAGCGTACGGCAACCCCGGCCGAATATAAGTACGTCACAGTGCCAAAAATATCACCACTTGCATATCTTACAGGCAATATAACTAACTGGGCTGAACAGAGTCTGCAGAGCGGCGAGGCAACACTTTATTTTGAAAATACTTTTGTAGGAAAATCACAGCTCAACGTTAACCAGCTGAAAGATACCCTTGTGCTATCGCTCGGAACAGATAACAGCATTCTTGTGAAGAGGGAGAAAAGGAAAGATTTCACCTCGAGGAGAGTTCTCGGAGCCAATAAGACCGAAACATATTCATTTCTCCTGACAATAAGGAATAACAAAGCCACGCCCATTAAGATCACCCTGCAGGATCAGATACCAGTTTCCTCAAACAGCGGGATAACAGTCGAAGCGGTTGAGCTGTCCGGAGGCAGGCATAACTCCGAGACCGGTGAGATAAAATGGGACCTGGATATCAAGCCGCAGGAGACGAAACAGATAGTGCTTACTTATTCCGTCAGGTATCCAAAGGATAAAACTGTTATTCTTGAATAGGTAAAACTCCTTCAATGAAGATCCTTGGTAACATTATATGGCTGATATTCGGCGGGATAATAATCGCTGTCGAATATCTTATCGGCAGCCTGGCATTAATGGTCACAATAGTAGGTATTCCGTTCGGTATTCAGACACTCAAAATGGCAGCCCTTGCTATCTGGCCTTTCGGACGTGATACACGTGTTCATTCCAGGGCTTCCGGATGCCTTTACATTCTTATGAATATTCTCTGGCTGATCTGCGGAGGTATATGGATAGCACTTACCCATGCCCTATTCGGGCTTGTACTATGTATAACAATTATAGGGATCCCCTTCGGAATGCAGCATTTCAAGCTTACGGCAATAGCTCTGAGTCCTTTCGGACGTGATATTGTAACCTTGTGATATGTTTTAAGTACGGTTAGTCAACGTCAGTATCTTACTTACCGAGGGCCTCTGATTATGCCTCTTTCGGATTTCGTAATAAAGCTTATGATATAATCTCTGTCAGGGGAAGGATTGAATTCTTTTTCTATAGACTCAAGGGCCTGTGAAACATTCATGCTGTTCTGATAGATGACCCTGTAGATATTATGGATTTCGTCGATTCTCTCCTTTTCAAATCCCCGTCGTGTCAGCCCTACATTATTTAAACCGAGATAGCATAACGGTTCCCTGTCAGCCTTGATGAACGGAGGGACATCCGTTCGCACCTTTCCACCTCCTCCAATAATTACGTGAGCACCTATACGTACAAACTGATGCACCAGCGCTCCTCCGCCGATATTGACGAACTCGTCAAGCTTCACCTCTCCGGCCAGACCAGCAAAACCACCGATTATACAATTATCGCCTATCACGCAATCATGTCCAACATGCGTATAGCACATCAGAAGACAGTTTTTACCGATTACGGTCTTCCCGGATGAAGATGTACCCCTGTTAATTGTGGCCCCCTCCCTTATTGTAGTATTGTCGCCTATCTCGGCAATTGAGTCTTCCCCCCGGAATTTAAGGTCCTGCGGTATACCGGAAATCACCGCGCCAGGGAATATTTTGCAGTCCCGGCCAACTCTGGCACCATCCATTACCACCGAATTCGGCCCTATCCATGTTCCGTCGCCAATAACAACATTTCCGGAAATATATGCAAAAGGTTCAACAGTGACATTTTTCCCTATTCCGGCATTTTTATGGATATATGCTAGTTCCGAGATCATTGCATTATTTATTTTTAATCACCTGTGCAGTCATCTCCCCTTCCACTACTATGTTATTGCCAACAAAAGCCTGACCAAACATTGTTACCATACCTCTGCGGAGTGGTTCGACCATTTCCATTTTGAGTATTACAGTATCACCCGGTACAACTTTTTGTTTGAACTTGAGTTTCTCAATCTTAACAAAGTAGGTTGAATACTTTGAAGGTTCATCAATGTTGTTCAGGACAAGTATACCTCCTGTCTGCGCCAGCGCTTCCACAAGCAAAACTCCCGGCATTACAGGTTCTTCCGGAAAATGTCCCTGGAAGAAAGGTTCATTGAATGTAACATTCTTGATGCCGACAACAGCGTTGTCATCCAGTTCAATGATCTTATCCACGAATAGAAATGGGGCTCTGTGAGGCAGCCTTCTTTTTATGTCCTCCAGAGTGTATATCGGCGGGTGGGTTGGATCATAGGCAGGGATTTTGTGTTTTGAAAGAGTTTTCTTCATCTCCTGTCTGATCATTTTTGCCAGGCGCGTATTTGAATAATGTCCCGGACGGGTAGCGACAACCTTTCCTTTTATGGGTTGTCCGACCAGAGCCAGATCGCCCATAAGGTCAAGCAGCTTATGTCGTGCAGGTTCGTTTGGAAACCGCAGCTGCGTATTATTCAATATTCCTGCAGTATGCGTGTTGATACCCGGTCTGTTGAAAAGTTTCGAAATACGGTCTATCTCCGCCTGCTCCACTTCCTTCTCGAGGATTACAATGGAATTATCGAGATCTCCGCCCCTGATGAGCCCCTTATTATAAAGAGGTTCCAGCTCGTGGAAAAATACGAATGTCCTGCTGTTGCAGATCTCCGCCTCAAAATCGCTGACAGACTCCATGATCGCATATTGATTGCCAAGTATCCTCGAATTATAATCTATTAGCACATTAATGCTCAGGTGGTCGTCGGGGTAAACAATCAGGTCAACTCCATGCTCCTCGTCCGAATATGTGATTTTCTGCTTAATTACAAAATAGTTTCTATGCTCCTTATGTTCAACGGTGCCTGCTTCCTTTATTGCCTCAACGAATTTCCATGCTGCTCCACCCATTATCGGGGCCTCAGGTCCGTTCATATCTATAAGTGCATTATCGATCTGCATCCCGTGGAATGCTGCAAGAAGATGCTCAACCGTAGCTACTGAGACATTATTTTGTGTGAGTGTTGTTCCCCTGGAGGTATCTGTGACATATTCGGCAAGAGCCTCAATTACTGGTTTTCCCGGAAGATCCACCCTGCAGAATTTATATCCGTGATTGGCCGGAGCCGGCTTGAAAGTAACAGTAACATTAATACCGGAATGCAATCCTTTACCCTTTAGACTAACCTCCCTGGCGAGGGTCCTTTGTTTTTCGCTCATCAGTTTCAAATGTTTCTCGCGGTACAAAAAAAAAGAAAAAAATCCGAACAATCTAAAAAAATATCATATAACTGAATTAAAACCAGTTATTTTCTTTTAGACCAAAGGATTTATTTACCTCCTTTTCAATGCATCAATATCCTTTCCCATGGCCTGAACCTGTGCATAAAGGTCCGGCAATCTCCTGAAGATTACCGAAGACCTGAGAAAATCCCTGTGTTCAAAAGCTGGTGCCCCGGTTACCGTTGTATTCTCCTTTCTTATATCTCCGTGAACAGCCGATTTGCCGCCAATTCGCGTCCCATCCGCAATTTTAAGATGACCTACAAGCCCAACCTGCCCGGCTAACATACAGTTTTTCCCTATCTTGGTCGATCCGGCAATACCGCACTGACCGGCCATAACTGTATTCTCGCCAACTTCAACGTTATGGCCTATCTGAATAAGGTTGTCGAGCTTCACACCTTTACGGATTATTGTCGATCCTATTGTTGCCCTGTCAACTGCAACATTTGCTCCGATCTCCACACGATCCTCAATCACAACATTACCGAGCTGCGGTATCTTCATAAACTCTGATTCCGACTGAGGTGCAAATCCGAATCCGTCGCTTCCGATAACTGTACCGGAATGTATGGTACAGCTCTCCCCTATAATACAATTATGGTATATTGTTACATTAGCATATAAGGTGGTGTTCTTCCCTATCCGGGTGTTATCGCCGATAATAACATGTGGATAAATTACACATCCGTCGCCTATTTCGCAGTTTTCTCCTACGCAGGAATATGGACCGACATAAACATCTGATCCGACCTTCACAGTCGGTTCGATGACAGCAGAAGGATGAATTCCTTTTTTCCGCGGCTTCGACTGATCGACAAGTGTGAGCAGGGCTGCAAATGCTTTGTAAGCATCATCGACCCGTATCAGTGTTGGTTTTACAGGTGCAGAAGGGATAAAATCTTTATTGACCAGAACTACCGATGATCCCGTGGTATATATATATTGTTCATATTTAGGATTCGCCAGAAATGAAAGAGCACCCTCATGTCCCTCCTCAATTCTGGCAATAGTGTTAACAACCACATCAGGGTTGCCTTCCAATACTCCTTTCAGGAAACCGGCGATAGTTGAAGCAGTAAATTCCATTGTATATATTTTTGGTTATTTGCATTCTTTGGGATAACAAAGAAAATATTTTGTAATTCTCTCTGACAGGAACCTGTGGTCAAACATATCCGACACACTTGAAATGTCAGCAGTCCTGCCTGACTTCAGCAATATTTTCACTTCCGGTGCATCAGGAGTATACGCCAGGTTCGATATGCTGTTTGTGAACACAAAATAATCTGCAAGCTGCTGGTCAATATCCATAAGTTCAGCTGCCCGGATCTTCAGGTTCCTGACACGGTCAGCCGGGAAAGGGTCATTCTGCAGCTCGATGGCAAGGAGGTCCCTTCTCATAAGTCTGCCCGAAAGATCCGCAAGCACTTTATCTTCATGATCAGCCCAGTATTTTGCAGATACAAGAATATCATTATCGTCGAGTCTTGTAAAATTTGCAGCTATAAGGCCGGGAGTGAAATTTCCCTCTTTGAAAAGATCATCCGGACCGATTTTGTTATAAAGGAAAAACCTCAGCGCAGGAGTTGAATAAAGATCCAAACCTTTTGTTGCCAGCTCCTTGGCACGCTTTAGCACTTTTACAAGGAGGCTCTCGGAAGACAGAACAGTTTTATGCATGTAAACCTGCCAGTACATCAGACGCCGGGCAATCATAAATTTCTCAAGTGAATAGATCCCTTTTTCATCTATCACAAGACAATCGTCGATCACGTTAAGCATACGTATTATACGGTCGGACCCTACAGATCCCTCTATTACACCTGTAAAAAAACTATCCCTCCTTAGATAATCCAGCCTGTCCATGTCGGTTTGTCCTGCCACCAGCTCATGAAGGAACTGCCGGGGATAGGTCCCCAAAAAGATGTCGATTGCCAGATCTAGTCTGCCGCCGAATGCTTCATTAAGTTTTTTCATCAGCAGGAGGGAAATATCTTCATGTGATATTCCGCTGATTATTGAACTCTCCAATGCATGTGAAAAAGGACCGTGTCCGGCATCATGAAGAAGAATAGCTATAAGGGCAGCCTCCCGCTCATTTTCCGATATCTCTACGTCTTTGTTCCTCAGCGTGGCTATTGCGAGATCCATGAGATGCATAGAACCCAGGCCATGCTGGAACCTGCTGTGGTTAGCCCCAGGGTAAACAAAACTGGTCAGCCCGAGCTGCTTGATATGCCTTAGCCTCTGAAACCACGGGTGTTCAATGATATCAAAAATAAAATCACCGGGGATATTTATGAATCCGTAAACCGGATCGTTGATTATTTTTCGTTTATTAGTTATATAGACCACCTGGAAGAATCATTGGCTACAAAATTATGAATTTGTTTCTAACAAGTTTTGATCCTGCAGCTCCTTTGTTTGCCTTTATTGTTTACATTATGTTCCTTGTGTCAACAAATGTTATAATTTTATTTTTTAATAATATTAGTGCAACATATTAAATAATCGCCGTCTTTATAACGTCGTACGGATAACAATCCGGTATCCTCAACTGGCTTTATATGAAAATTGAAATTCAGGGACTTAACAAAATATACCCTAACGGCAATCATGCCCTTAAAGATATAAACCTTGAATTTGGCCACGGAATGTTCGGACTTCTGGGACCCAACGGTGCAGGCAAGCCAAGCCTGATGAAGATCATTGTCACACTTATGAAACCAACCTCGGGGGCAGTCTATATCGACGGGAAAGATATCCAGAAGCACAGGAAAGAACTCCGGAAGATGCTCGGTTACCTGCCTCAGGATTTCAGGTTTTTCACCTCGCTCAAGACCTGGGAGTTTCTCGACTATTCGGGTTCGCTTGCTGGCTTGCGGAACAGGAAGGAAAGGATTGCAGAAGTCGACCGTCTCCTCGATCAGGTAGGATTACTCGAGGTCCGCGACCGGCAGGCAAACAGGCTGTCAGGCGGGATGAAGCGCAGGCTTGGTATTGCCCAGGCACTGATAGGTTATCCCCGCCTTATAGTCGTTGATGAACCTACAACAGGACTTGATCCTGATGAAAGGATAAGATTCAGGAATATTCTCTCCCAGCTGAGCCGGAATGATGTGACAATAATCCTTTCTACACATATAGTGGGTGATATTTCTTCCACGTGCCAGGGTATGGCACTCCTTAACAGGGGTGAGCTGGTTTTCAACGGAGCGCCGGAAAACCTCATCAAACATGCCGAAGGACACGTCTTTAAGCTGAATCTCACTCCTTATGAATATGAAAACGTCAAGGAGACATATAACATTATTTCCACAATACCTGTCGATACCGGATGGGAGGTTCAGATAGTCGCAGATGAAAGACCTGATTTCAATACATCAGATATCATCCCGAATATTGAACATGCCTACGTTTACTACATGGAACATAAAATGCATGCTGACATTTCAGAATAAGTTCAACACCAGAATCAATGCCATTCCTGCATAATATACGTACAGTTGCCAGGTATGAGGCAAAGACGCTTAGAAGAAGCTGGTTCTTCAGGCTGTTCTCCATCGGGGCACTGACGATCTTTACATTCATGAATATCGGTATGTTCTCCCCTATCGGTGACGAGTCGTGGATCATGGTGTCAATATCCTCTACAATACCGTTAGTCAATTTATACCTTTTAAACATAGGCCAGGCAATAATTGTAATATTCCTTGCGGCCGATTTTCTGAAAAGGGATAAAAAGCTCGATACAAATGAGGTTCTGTATACCCGGTCGATGTCAAACTTCGAGTATCTGACAGGGAAAACAATCGGAATCCTGCGGCTTTTTCTCGGACTGGATATAATTATTTTATCCATAGCCCTGATCATCAACATCATTTCAAAGGTCATGACGGTTGATATTCTGGCATACCTGTGGTATCTTCTGATTATTTGTGTACCGACCATTGTATTCAGCCTTGGGCTGGCCTTTATGCTTATGTCAGTAATCCGCAACCAGGCTGTAACATTTCTGATCCTGCTGGGTTTCGCCGCTCTCGATATTTTCTGGCTCTGGTACAGGGCAGGATTTATTTTTGACTATATGGCGTTCGGACTGCCGGTCTTCAAATCAGGAATAATAGGATTCGATAATCCGGGATTTATATTGAATCAGCGATTTCTCTTCTTATTCCTCGGTTTAGCCCTTGTTTTTGCAACTGTTCTTCTTTTCAAAAGATTGCCCCAGTCTAAGTTACATACGGGAATCTCGGTGGTTTTACTGGTTGTTTTCACAGCAGGTGCTGTAATCTGCGGATACAACACCTTTTCGTCATGGAAGAATAATATTGATGAAAGAAACCTAGTGGTTGAGATTAACAGGAAGTTTGAGAATACTCCTTTCCCCCGGATGACTGATGCATCGCTCGATATCCGTCATTCGGGTTATAACCTTGAGGCTTCAGCTCATTTAAAATTCATTAATGACAATGATGAGAAGCTCATGCATTATGTTTTCTCACTCAATCCCGGTCTGGTCGTATCGGATGTTTCATCGAACGGAGGAGCCCTGAATTTCACACAGACAAATCATATTGTTGAGATAGATCCGGTCAAACCACTGGAATCGGGTGAAACGGATAGCGTTATTGTTTCATACTCCGGGTCAATAAAGGAGACCTTTTGCTATCCCGATCACACTGAAAATTATAATGAATCCCCTTACAGGATAGAAATGTTGAATGTTAACAAGCGCCAGGCATTCCTGTCTGACTCTTATGTTCTGCTGACGCCCGAGACATATTGGTATCCGTTTGCCGGGTTGAATTATTATCCCTCCAACCCCGCAAGGATAAAAGTTGATTTCACAAAATTTTCATTGAGAGTAAAAACAGAACCTGGACTTTCCGTGGTATCTCAGGGTAAGAAGAGATCTGGCGACGGGTATGATTATTTTACTGCTGATTCCCCGGTGACAGGTCTGACTCTGGCAATCGGTAATTACTTGTCGGATACTGTAAGAACAGATTCTGTCAGCTATATCACACACTATTTCCCGGGAAATGATTATTACAAAAAGGATCTTTCAGAGATCAGGGACACCTTGCCCCTTCTGATCTCAGGTATTATGCGCGAACTGGAAACAAATTTCTCCACCACATATCCTTTCGGCACTCTGAGTCTTCTTGAAGTGCCTGTTCAGTTTTATTCATATCCCAGGATGAGCACACAAACCAGGGCAGAGCTTCAGCCTTCAATGGTCCTGGTCCCCGAAAGATTATCAACCCTTCAGAATGCCGGTTTCCGGAAAAGATTCACCCGGCAAAAGAGAAATATGATCCGTAATAACCAGGTAATTACTGATAAAGAGCTCCAGGTAAGGCTGTTCAACGATTTTATCAGGAACACCTTCATTAGCGGAACGAATTTCAGATTCGTAAACGGGATGCCCGTAAATGAACCAACCCGTTATCGTCTTGGCCCCAGCTTCTATTTCTTTAAAAACAACTTCTACTCAACAGAATACCCGGTTATAAATGCGACATTCGAGTCACATCTCCAGAAGGTAAGTGCACTGCAGCCAGGATTTATAGGGATATCCGGTGGATTGCCCGATAATGACAAAGCTAATCTCATCCTGAGGAACGGCAGTTTCAGGGATATCCTGGCGAAAAATCCGGGAGGAGACACTATAAGGATCATCGTCACAGTTAAGGGTGATTACCTCTTTAACCTTCTGAGATCAAAAGCCGGCATTGAGGAATTCAATGTTTGGTTCCGTAAATATATCGACGATCACAAATTCACAAGTGTCGATATCAGAAAACTCAACGATGATATTAATAAGGAGTTTGGTTTTGAATTCTATCCGTACCTCTCGAACTGGTTTAACAGAAAAGAGCAGCCCGGATTCCTTTTCACGGATATCCAGGCCAACGAAATTGTTGTCGGCGACAGGCTCAGATATCTGGTTTCATTTGTAGCGTCAAATCCCGAACCGGTTGCAGGTATCTTTAATGTCTCTTTCCGTACCGGCGGTCCCAGCGCAGGAGGCAGACAGATGACGATAGATTTCATTCAGGGTGGAGGCGGCGGAGGCGGAAGAAGCATTTCAATATCATCGCAGGGACGCGGAATGGATGCTTCCGATATTTCTAAAATAGTTGTAATGGAACCCGGTGAGGCTAAAAGGATAAAGAGAATTCTCGATTCTGAGCCAAGGACTGTAATGATAAACACAATCTTTGCCAGGAATCTGCCGGGTGAGATCACAATCCCCATAACCGAAATTAAAAAATCAAAGAATAAAACTGCTGAAGATGAAGATGAGGAGAAACTTGACGGTCTTCCGGAAATCTTTAATCGCGGAGATCTGATAGTAGATAATGAAGACCAGGGATTTAATGCAGGAAGTATGCAGCCACCCAGCCCTCTCAAGAAACTGTTGCGGGTAAAGGCCAGAACCTACGATGAATACGAAAACATTAATATGTTCTGGGCACCGGAAATATGGCAGAAAGCCATCCAGTCATCATACTACGGTAAATATATTCTTTCTTCAGCTTACACACGGAAAGGCGCTGGAGACAGGTCAGTTACCTGGTCAGTGAAATTATATGAACCGGGATATTATGATATTTATTGCTATATAGGAAAGTCAGGAGACAGGGTTGTGGTAAGGACAGGAATATCGGGAGGTGCAGCGCCACCGCCACCACCCGGTCCGGGTGAAACAGGAAATTCCGGCGATTCTCCGTTCAGGGATATGCACTATAAAATCTACCACGACGAAGGAATTGATGAGATAATGATTGATTTTGAGAACGCAGAAGCCGGCTGGAACAGCCTCGGAAGGTATTATCTGTCGGACGATACGGCCAAAGTAGAGCTTACAAACCAGTCGGCAGGAAGGATAGTGCTGGGCGATGCAATACGGTGGGTGAAAGCGAATTAAACTATGTATTAAGAATATCTATAATGAAAAAGTCATTCAAAACAGGTTACGGAATTGTCTTATCGGGATTTCTGCTGATATTCAATATACTACCTTCATTTCCCCAGGAGGGGCTCACACTTGATGAGGCGCTGAAAATTGCGGAATCAAACAGCCCGTCAATGAAGAAAGTGAGGCTTAACCTTGTGAGGAGCCAGGAAAACCTTAATGCCCAGAATGCTGCCCTGAAATCACAGTTTTCCCTCTCCATAAATCCAATAGGCTACAGCCAGATCAGGGCATTCAATGACCTGATCTCGAAATGGAATTCCACACGGACAACCGAAAGCTTCGGGCTGTTCACCATATCCCAGCCAATAGTGCTTACCGATGCCAGGGTATCCCTGGTCAACCGCTTTGGATACAAGGATTCCTACAGCGAATATACCGACCTGACAACAAAAGGATTCAGCAATGATCTCTCACTTAACCTCGAACAGCCCCTGTTCACATATAACAGGACAAAGCTGCAGCTGAAGGAGCTCCAACTGGCGCTCGAGAACGCACAGCTGAACTATGCAATCCAGCTCCTTTCGCTGGAAAATTATGTGACCCAGGCATTCTATTATGTTTACCAGCAGCAGCAGGGCCTCGACATTGCCAGCCAGGCTTACCAGAATATGCAGCAGAGCTATGAGATCATAAAAAACAAGGTGGAAGCCGGTATTTCAGCCCGCGAAGAGATGTTCCAGGCAGAGCTCAACCTAGCAACGACAAAATCGGATTTCGAGAACAAGCAGGTTACGCTGGAAAATGCAAAGGACGATTTTAAGCTCCTTATAGGAATGAGCCTTTTCGATGACATAATGGTTCTGCCAAATATTACAGTTGATACCGTACAGATCGATATAGCATTTGCAATTGAAAAGGGACTGGCAAGCAGGATGGAGATAAGACAGAGGCAGATAAGTATTGAAACTTCGGAATTTGACCTTATCCAGACGAAAGCGTTGAATGAATTCAAGGGAAGCCTTGGTCTTTCTGTCGGATTGTTCGGCGACAATGAAAAATTCGGAAATGTTTACGATAACCCGACTGACAACGAAAGTGTTTCCCTTTCACTTACAATCCCTTTGTGGGACTGGGGAGAAAGAAAATCAAGAATAAAGGCAACGGAAGCATCGATTGAAACAGAAAATATCAACCTTGAGGAAGAAAAGAACAATATTACTCTCGACATAAGAAAAGTTTACAGGAATCTGCTTAACCTTCAGAACCAGATCGGTATTGCTAAACAAAATGTCACCAATGCACAGCTGACTTACGATCTTAACCTCGAGAAATACAAGAACGGCGACCTGACCGGGATGGATCTGAATATTTTTCAGAACCAGCTTTCGGAGAAACAGCTTTCTTATACCAATTCGCTTATCTCGTACAAGCTCGAACTGCTGAACCTCAAGATCAAGACTCTTTACGACTTTGAGAAGAAAGTTCCGGTGACACCTGTCACGACAATAAAAGAATAGAAAAACATTTACGATATGAAAAAGACATTAATCTTATTAGGTGCTTTTACAATTGCTGTCTGCGGATGCAGGAACAGGGACCAGAACCTGGCAGCCGATGTTGAAATACCTGTTTCGGTTGAGGAACTGAAGCTTCAGTCAATCGAAGAGTTTGTAAACACAACAGGAACGGCTTTCCCGAAGGGTGAGATAGAGTTGAAATCGAAGATACCGGCAGCCTATTTCCTCGAGAGAAACCCGCAGACAGGCAGGCTCTGGCAGCTGGGCGACAGGGTCAGGCCAGGGGCTCTCATTGCCAGGCTCGAGGACCGGGAGTATGTCAATTCCGTGAAGCTGGAAACCAACCAGCTGAACCTGGAACTGATGGAGACTGAACTGAGGAAGCAGGAATCTCTCTACGAAAAGGGAGGGGTGACACTCAAAGAACTGAAGACTGCCGGCATCAATTATGAGAATGCCAAAACCACTGTCGAAAATTCAAAGCTTCAGCTTCAGAAGACGAAAATTGTTGCACCTATCGACGGTGTTATCGTCGACCTGCCATACTATACACAGGGAATGGAAATAGCATCAGGGGTGACAATTGTCAGGATTATGGATTACAAAACAATGTATATGGATGTCAAGCTTCCTGAAAAATATATATCCGTTATCAAACCCGGACAAAACGTCAAGCTTACGAATTATACAATACCTGAAGATACCATAATTGGAAGCATCACACAGCTTTCCCCTGCCATCGATCCTGATACAAGAACTTTCAAAGGGACAATCGCAATTGACAACCGCGATTACGTTCTTCGCCCGGGGATGTTTGTAAAGGCAGATATTGTTACAGACCGCAAGGACTCTGTAATAGTAATCCCCAAGAACATAATACTCTCCCGGCAGAGAGGCAAAACAGTATTTATCGTCGACCGTGGTGTGGCTGCTGAAAGGATTGTTGAAACCGGACTTGAGAATATTACAGATGTTGAAATCACCCGAGGTCTGGCTAAAAATGACCGCATTGTAACCAGCGGATTTGAGACCCTCAGCAACAGGTCGAAGGTGACAATCATTAAATGACCGTTATGAAGGCTATTGCACGATTTGCAGTTAACCATCCCATCACTGTTTTTATGCTGGTGCTTGGGATCCTTCTTCTTGGATTCATATCTCTGGGGAAGCTGGGCACTGACCTTTTTCCCGACCTGAATAATCCCAAGATATATATTGAACTTGTTGCCGGTGAAAAACCACCTGAAGAAATTGAACAGAATTATGTCGATCAGATCGAATCACTTGCCATGCGACAGAGTGAGGTGGTGCAGGTTTCTTCTGTTTCGCAGGTCGGTTCCGCTGAAATTACCGTTGAATACAACTGGAACAAGGATATGGATGAAGCCTTCCTCGACCTCCAGAAGGAGCTTAATTCTTTCAGCCAGAATTCAGATCTGGAAGATTTTAATATTTCCCAGTATGATCCTAATGCTTCACCAGTGATGGTCGTTGGACTGAAGAACGAGCGGATCTCAGATATGGACGAGCTTCGTAAAGTAGCTGAGAATTACATCCGCAACGAGCTGGTAAGAATAGAGGGAGTCGCTGATGTACGTCTTGCGGGCAGTGAAGAAAGCGAAGTGGTTATTGAAACTGATAAATACCTTCTTGAGTCATTCGGACTCAATACCGAAAGCATAGCCGCACAGATAGCCAATTATAACAGGAACGTTTCGGGAGGATCAATAGTGGATATGGGCACCCGGTATGTTGTCAAAGGAGTGAGCGTCCTGGAAGATATAGAGGATCTCGAAAACATTATTGTCGGTTTTAAACAATCCTCATCCTCAGCCACATCGCCAGCCAGCAGTGCCGCCGAAGCAGGCACTGCTTCAGCCTCTGACAGGGTACCGGTCTACCTGAGGGATATCGCAAAGATCGGATTCGCCAATAAGGAACCTGAAAATATCGTAACTGTCAATGGCGAGAGATGTATAGGCCTTTCGATCTTTAAAGAACCCAAATTCAACACCGTTGATGCTGTTGAAAGCCTCGACAAGGCTATTGCTGATCTCGGCAGGGCACTGCCGGGATATGAATTCATAAAGATAACCGACCAGGGAAAATATATCAGCAACTCAATAGGTGAAGTAAAGAATACATTAATTATAGGTATACTTCTCGCAGTATTCGTACTTTATGTATTCCTAAGGAGGATAGGCACAACCCTGGTAATCAGTGTTGCTATACCGGTCTCGATAATCGCCACTTTCAACCTGATGTATTTCAACCACCTTACCCTCAATATTATGACTCTGGGGGGACTTGCCCTTGGTGCAGGCATGCTCGTTGACAATGCGATTGTCGTCCTCGAAAACATCACAAGGCTGCGTGAGGAAGGAGTGTCGCTGAAAGAGGCGGTGATAACAGGAACAGGCCAGGTTGGGGGAGCGATCACTGCTTCGACTGTTACAACAATAGTGGTATTCCTGCCCATAGTCTATCTCCACGGAGCCTCCAGTGAGATGTTCAGGGATCAGGCATGGACGGTGGCCTTTGCCCTTCTCTCATCACTTGTTGTTGCAATGCTTGTGATACCTATGCTTGTGGCCACTCTCTTTTCTGACAAAAAGAAGAAAGTAAATATCAGTAAGCCTGTCAAATTCGGATGGTATCCGAATTTTCTGGGAAAGACTGTTGAAAAACGTAATCTTGTTATACTGCTGTCAGTGATCCTTCTGGCCGCAACTGCATTGCTGGTTCCCGGGCTGGGAAGCGAATTTATGCCCAGGTCGGAATCAGCAAGGTTCACCGTAGGGCTCTCCCTCCCGGAGGGCACAAGCCTTGAAAGAACTTACAGCACTGCCCGGAAAACCGAAGATATTGTACGGTCTTTGCTCGGAGAAAAAATCAATATCATCTATTGTCAATCAGGTGAGGACCGGACTTCCTCAATAAACCCTTCAACACCGGTCAAAAGAGAGAACAGTGCTTCGCTCCTGGTGATCCTCAGGGATGAATTTGCCACCGAAACCGAGAATGCAATTAACCTGGTGAATAATTACTTTAAATCTGTTCCCGACCTTGAGGTAACCTTTACCAGGGAGGAGACAGCACTTCAGTCAACACTCGGCACAACAGAGTCACCCTTCGCACTTGAGATTTCAGGAGAGGATTTCGGTGAGCTCGAAAAAATACTTGATGAATCAAAACAGATACTCGGAAACAATCCGGGATTATATAATATCACCTCCTCGCTCGATGAAGGTACGCCCGAGGTTGAGGTTATCATCGACCGGTTTAAAACAAGTTACCACAACGTGACAGTGGAAAGTGTCATCAACCAGATCAGAAGTTATCTCGAAGGAGCTTCTGCTGGTAATTTTGAAAAAGAGGGGGAAATGCAAGATATAACTATCAAGCTTGGAGATATTTCCCTGAACCAGCTTCACGATCTTATGATAACTTCAGGTAACCTGAAAATCCCTCTCAGCGAGCTGGCTGAGATAAGGACCGTTGTCAGCCCCCGTGAGATTACCCGCAGAAATCAGTCGAGAACCACTTACGTATATGCCAACGTAAGAAAGGGAATCCCATTTGACAGGATTATCAGGGATGCAGGATCATCCCTGCAGTCCGTTGCGCTTCCGGTTGATTATAAGATGGAGTTCACCGGGGAGGAGATTAAGAGAAAAGAATCGACCTCAAACCTCACTTTTGCTCTTATACTTTCTCTGATACTTGTCTTTATGGTCCTTGCGGCACAGTTCGAATCAATAATACAACCCTTTGTCATTATGCTGACCATCCCTCTCGCCGGAGTCGGAACGGTACTGACGTTCACAATATTAGGAAAGCCGCTGAATATGATGGCATATATCGGGATAATTATGCTTGGAGGTATAGCCGTGAACAATGCTATAATTCTTATCGACCGTATCAACCAGCTGAGGGAGACAGGACTGAACAAGAAGGACGCAATCGTTCTTGCAGGATCCCAACGAATACGTCCGATACTTATGACAAGCCTCACAACTATACTTGCACTTCTTCCGCTGACAATAGGCATTGGAGAGAGTGCATCGCTGAGGTCGCCCATGGCATTGGCGGTCATCGGCGGACTGATCTCATCAACACTTCTGACACTCGTTGTGATTCCGTGCGTGTACTGGGTATTTGATTCCTTCAGCAGTTATTTAAGAGGCTCCGGGGATGAGGTTGTGGGGACAAAGCAATACGTATAATACACAACATGGACTTTATCTTAAAAAGAAGGATTCTGATCTGTATGCTCTTTATAGGGCTTACCATGCTGGGTTATGTCTCGTACAGGAAACTGGATATTGAGCTTATTCCTAATCCCGATCTTCCGGCGCTCTTTGTGCAGGTGGGAACCCCTCTTGAGATGGACCCTAATTATATTGAATATCAGGCCATTATACCTCTTGAAGGAGCTATCGGTACGCTTGACGGTATTGAAAAAATTGAAACGAACATCTCTTCACAGTATGGATCAATCCAGATCTTCTACACCAAGAATGCTGATCTCAAATACGCATACCTGAAGCTCCAGGAAAAGATAGATATTATTAAAAATTCAATCCCCGAAGAGTTTGTTGTCAACATATACAGGATCGATCTTGAACAGATGATAAACCAGTTCATGTCGCTGCAGGTCAGAGGCGAGGGAGGTGTTGACCGTATCCGTAATATTGTCGACAGGGAGATCAGTCCAAGGCTTGAGAATATAGACGGGATTGCAGGAGTCCAGGTATATGGTGGCCAGGAGAACTCCATAGAAGTAAGGTTAAATGAAAAAGCATGTAAAGCAAACGGTATAACAATAGGTCAGGTCAGAAACCTTCTCAGCAATAACGGACGCGACAGGACCTTTGCCGGGAAAGTGGTCGACGGCGGAAATGAGCTGTTCGTGAACATTACATCAGAATATACCGACGTCACCGGGATAGGCAAAATAATAGTGAAGCACGAGGGACCAATACTTTTACGTGATGTTGCAGAGATCTTTTACGGTGTGAAGGAACGTACATCCTATAGCAGGACCAACGGTATGGAGGATGTCTCGGTCACCCTAGTGAATGATAACCAGGCTAATCTCATCAATCTTTCCCATAATGCCCTGAGAGAAATTGAGAAGATGAATAAGGAACTCGCTCCGTCAGGTGTTGAGATAGCTGTTCAGTACAATGGGGCTGAGACAATGGAAAAGAACATCGGCCAGATCATAAACCTCGCTATCACAGGTGCTATTCTTGCAGTTCTGATCCTTTGGTTCTTCCTGAGAAATATCCTGCTGGTCTCTATTATAGCTATTTCAATCCCTGTCTCAGTCTATACGGCATTCAACTTCTTTTATGCTTATGATATCACGATAAACAGTCTGACACTTGTAGGAATTGCCCTGGCAATTGGTATGCTCGTTGATAACTCGGTGGTTGTGCTCGAAAATATCTATCGACTTGCAGGGACAGGAAAGGATCCGGAAACGTCTGTCAAACAAGGGACTACAGAAGTGGTAAGAGCTATCTTTGCAGCAACTCTGACAACCGTCGTTGTCTTCTTCCCCTTTGTCTTTGTCAACAATTTCCTTATAAGGATGCTGGGCAAAAATGTTGGTGTCTCAATTGTCTCCACACTGCTTATCTCTCTTGTAGTGGCATTGCTGTTCATTCCAATGGCAACAAATTTCCTGCTGTCACGCAAATCAGCCGGAACTGCAGAAATATTCAAAAAGCTTTCAATTCACGACAGGCTGATCCAAGCTTATCACCTGTTATTGAAAGCAAGCATGAAGAAGCCTGCGGCAACAATCATCGGAAGCATGGTTGTGTTTTTTGCGGCTCTTCTCATTAGCCTTGCAGTCAGCATCAGTTCAACACAGGAGATTAACACTCCCGATTTCCGGTTAAGTGTGACAATGCCGTCGGGATCAACCCTCGAGAAAACCGACGCGGTTGTTGCCGAGATCGAATCAAGGCTTGCATCCCTGGCAGAGAAGGAAGACGTAGTAAGCCGTATTGAGGAGGAACGGGCAACAGTAACCATCAGCCTCAGGGAAGATTGGGATAAGGAAAGCAAAAGAAGCCTTCCGGAGATCAAGAATGATATTGAGGAGAAAACAAGGAATATCTCTTCAGCAGAGATAACCATGAACGAGATCACTACCGGCGGAGGATTCACGGGAGGAGGCGCTGGAGGCGGAGGTCTTGAAAATATCAACCCCGGCGCCAGTTTCATGAGAATGCTTGGGATAGGCACACAGACTGAAAGCATTATCATAAAGGGACAGAATTTCACCCAGATGAAAAACCTTGCAGACGATATAGAATCTTATATCGACGACCTCGAGACCATTGATAACGTAAGCATCAATGTCCAGGATAACAAACCGGAAGTTCAGCTCCATTTCGATATGGATTATATCGCAAGGAATAACCTCAGTCTGATGAACCTTTCATCAGCTCTTGCAACATTCGGAAGGGAATATACATCGGGTGCTGTATTCAAGCAGGGAAATGAGAGCTACGATATCATCATAAAATACTCAGAAGAAGATACTACAGCAGACGAAAATGCCGAAAAGACAATTGACGACCTCAAGCATCTTGAAGTGAGCGGCGCAGGAGGTGCAATTATGGAGATGGAAGAGCTGGCAGGTATTATCTTCTCATACGGAATGGGCAATATCCACCGCGAGAACCAGGAGAAAAGAGTGACAGTTACTTATAATTTCAGCAGCGAGATAAACTCCTCAAAGGATCTTCTTACAGGAGCACGTGCCGAAATCGAATCAATTGTTGCAGGTCTCAGCATTCCGCCGGGAGTTGCTGTTGAGGTAGTACACGAGGAAGATCAGCTAAAGGAGTTCAAAAAGCTTATAGGGATTGCATTTATACTTATCTATATGATCCTGGCGGCCGTATTTGAATCACTGTGGATTCCTGTTGTCCTGCTCTTTAGCATACCTCTTGCTGCTCTCGGATCACTGATCGCCCTTATACTAACCGGTAATTCGCTTCTCAGTGTAAACACCCTTACCGGATTCCTGATATTACTTGGAGTTGTAGTAAATAACGGGATCATTCTTATCGACTACACCAATATCCTTCGCAAACGCGGGAACAGGCGCACCAGGGCACTTATGATGGCAGGAATGGCACGTATCAGGCCGATACTTATCACTGCCTCTACAACAGTTATTGCCATGTTCCCTCTGGCTATGGGAAAAGCCGAGTTTGTATCTGTCATCGGAGCATCATTCGCAATAACCGTTATAGGGGGTCTGACGCTTAGCACTCTCCTGACACTGATCTTTATCCCAACATTTTATTCAGGGCTTGAAAATGCTCTTGAATGGTTTGAATCGCTTAACTGGAAGATCAAGGTAACCCAGCTCCTTGTATTCGCATTCCTGATATTCCTAATTTACAGCAACATCGATAAATTCACATGGAAGCTTATAACCACAATTCTTACCATAATAACTGTGCCTGCATCCACGTGGTTCATAATGAACAGCCTGAGAAAAGCAAGGGAAACTGTCATACCTGCCGACGAGGCAATTACTATTAAGGTCCAGAGCCTGGTAAAAATATATGAAAGAGAAAGCCGGTGGTCAAGGGAATGGAAGGCGGGAACACGGATAAGGAGAAGACTCGGTCTCGAGAAGAATTTCAGAAGCTGGAGAGATATGATCGGTTCAACCTGGCAGATTCCTCTTTTTGGATTCATGATCTATTTCACATATTTTTATCTCCGGAAAGGCTTCTGGATCTTTTTCTTCAGTGTCATCACATGGTTCTTCCTTTCTGCAATATGGAACCAGTTCAGGATTCTCTTTAAAAACTTCACAAAAGAGGGAAAGAAAAAATTCCTCACAAAGATCATTGCCATTGCCGACTTTCTTGTTTTCTGGGCAGTGCCGATGCTGAACCTGATTCTTTTCCAGGTGAAGTGGGATAACATTGCTGTTGTCCTCATACTCGGATTCATCTGGTTTACCGCACTGTTTATCTACAAGACCGGCATTAAACTCAGCACTGAAAATATCGACATCTACAGGCTTGAGGGCAGGTTCAGGGGTCTCAGGAAGACAGTCTACAGAATTGTCGGCGCAGTACCGCTTATCGGCAGAAAGAAGAAACCTTTTAAAGCCCTGAGCTGTGTTTCAATGACCATTGGTAACGGGATGTTCGGCCTTCTGGGTCCGAACGGAGCCGGAAAGACCACCCTCATGAGAATTATCTGCGGGATCCTCGAGCAGAGCTATGGTAAAGTGTGGATAAACGGACTGGATACCCAGAAGAAACGCGAAGAGCTGCAGGGCCTGATAGGCTATCTTCCCCAGGAATTCGGAAGCTACGAGAACATGACGGCACACGAATATCTTCATTACCAGGCAATGCTGAAAAATATCATCCATGCAAAAACAAGGGAAGAGAGAGTTACCTATTGCCTTAAAGCAGTTCACATGGATGAAAGGAGACATGAAAAGATAGGATCCTATTCCGGCGGCATGAAGCAGAGGATGGGGATAGCACAGATCCTTCTCCACCTGCCAAGGATTCTTGTTGTAGATGAGCCGACTGCAGGCCTCGATCCACGGGAAAGAATCAGGTTCAGAAACCTGCTTGTCGAACTGAGCCGTGAACGTATCGTCATATTCTCAACACACATTATCGAAGATATATCGAGCTCGTGTAAACAGGTTGCGGTGCTCAACAAGGGTAAAGTGCGCTACCTTGGCAAGCCTATTGAAATGACAAGGGAAGCAGAAGGCCATGTATGGCAGTTCAATATACCTGCAGAAGAGTTCGGCAGTTTCGTTGAAAATCATCTTGTGGTGCATCATATGTCGGAAGGTGATATGGTAAGGGTGCGTGTCATCTCAGAAACTAGTCCATGGGACAATGCGATAGCAGCCACTCCAAACCTCGAAGATGCTTATTTATGGTTACTGCGAAAGAAAGATTTTAATACAATAAACGGAAGATAAAAACTTGGTGCTTTATGTGAAAACCTTCATGTGCATACGTGGTTAGATATATGAAAACCAACACTCTATATAACTACTTCATCCTGGTTCAGAAAATGATCCTGTATAACCTCAGGATCATATTCGCCAATAAGTTCATCTGGTTTCTTGCAGGATCGGTTCTTTTTTACCTGGGATTATCGGTTATCTATGTCTTTTCAAATCCTGTTTCCAGGATGGAAGATCTTTACGGAGTGTTCCTCTTTTCAGGAATACTTCTGGTCTTTTACCCGTCAGTCTTCGGCATCCAGAATGACCAGGATGCCAGGACAATAGAGATTCTTTTCGGCATCCCCAACTACAGGTATAAGGTATGGCTGGTCAGGATTATCCTGATATTTACCATCGCCTTCCTTATAATGCTGGTGTTTACTTTCCTTGCTTCATTTATGATAGTGAAATTTGCGGTTGCCCAGGTAACCCTGCAGGTGATGATGCCGGTCATATTCCTCGGAATGCTGGCATTTATGCTGTCGACAGTGATAAGAAATGGCAACGGGACAGCCGTTGTGATGATTATTTTCGGTCTCTTCTTCCTGATCCTTTCGGAACCTCTTCGCCGGAGCCAGTGGAATATATTTCTCAATCCCTTTAATCCTCCCTATGATGTCAATGAGGTGACATGGACAGTGATCACACTCAAAAACAGGATCATCCTGATAACCGGAACCATTATTTGCCTGCTGGCTGCTCTTTATAACCTGCAGAAAAGGGAGAAGTTCATGTAGAAATTATTGCCGGCAGCCGTTTACAGGAACCTGTTCAGCGCCATCACCAGCAAAGGAAGTGTTACGATACTCAGCATTGTGGATACAAATACATTGCCGACAGCCAGCCGGTCGTCGGAATTAAACTCTTTTGCCATGATGACAACGCTGGCCATACATGGCATGGATGCTTCGAGGATTATGACCGACAATACAAGCTTATCGGGAGTTGTTCCCATGACTGCAGCAAACATTACAAAAACTGTTATAAGCACCGCAGGGATGAAAACCAGGCGGTTAAAGCTAAGTATATATGGACTTTTCTTTCCAAGGACTCCTCCGACATCGGATAGTGCAAGCATTGCACCTATATAGAGCATTGACAACCAGGTATTTGCAGCACCAAGTTCAGCCAGTGGCCTGACAATAATTTCCGGCACCCTGACAGAGAACAGGAATAATATAAATCCGATGAGGGTTGCGATAGTATTGGGATTTACGACTCTCATTATGCTTGACCTAAGCGAGGTTTCCCGGTTATGGGTCAGTACAATCACTCCCGCGCTCCACATAATGATGGTTGAAACAAGCTGGTACATGCTGGCGTAAAGGAGTCCCTCCTGCCCGAACAGTGAAGTTATCAGGGGAAAACCAAGGAAGATTGTATTGCCGAACATCGAATGTACCCTGAATACTGCTGCCTCTTTCCCGGTTATCTTAAAGATCCCTGTTGTCATCCAACCGACAAACAGCATGAAGAAAATTATCAGTGCTGTTATCAGAAGAACGGTCAGACTGTTCGCAATAAGCCTGGGTGTCGCCTCGATCGTGAGGAAATTTGTAAGGAGCATCAGGGGCAGGGATATGTTGAATATAACCTTCGACAGCATATCCTTGGTGTCAATTGTCAGAACCCTGAATCTGGCAGCTATGACGCCTATTATAACCACTACCGCCAATACAAATATCTGGGAAATGACTATGCCTGCCTGCATTGCTTATTTGTGAAGCGGTAAAAGTAGTAATTAAAGTAATATGGCCATCTTCTGTTGAACTGTTGAACCAATGAACTTCCTTTTCCCTATCTTTACCCTTATAATCCAATAACAAATAACAAATAACAAATAACTATGATCCTATCAGCCTGCGGATTAGTCTGTGATGAATGTGAACATTTCAACAAATCCTGCACCGGGTGCATTGATGTGAAAGGTTCGACATTCTGGGCAAAAGAGATGATGCCCGGCAAAGTATGCCCGTTATATGATTGTTCTGTAAACCGAAATAAATTCGTGAATTGCGGAGACTGCGGCGAACTCCCGTGTAAGATGTTCCGGGAGATGAAGGATCCCAACAGCACCGAGGAACAGCATCAGCAATCCCTAAAAACAAGAGTTGCAGCCCTAAAGGCCAATTAGAGACAGAGCTATTGAGAAAGCAGAAAACCTGCAACCTTAAGTATGAAGCCGGAAGCCGTCCTGATAGCTATAGTGAGCCGGACGCCGGATGCCGGAAACCGCTACCTTGAACCTGAAGCAGTAATTTCAGCGATGATATCGGGCCCATACCGTCTTGACATTGGCGAACTCCCTTATCCCCTGGACAGCCAGTTCTCTACCGAAGCCTGAACGCTTCGTTCCGCCAAATGGTAATCGCGGATCGGATTTAACAGGGCCATTAATGAATACAGCTCCATCGTGAAACTCACTTACAAGATCATTGGCTTTTTTCAGGTCATCTGTAAAGAGTGATACACCAAGACCAAAATCTGAACTGTTCGCGAGGGTGATTGCTTCTTCGGTACTTCTGAATTCTGTAATCGGAGCAACCGGACCAAAAACCTCTTCATCGAAAAGAGGCATACCAGGACGGACATTGATAACCATGGTCGGCTGAAAGAATGCTTTATCACGGACACCGCCAGCGATAAGTCTGGCTCCGGCTTCCACCGATCTCCTCAACTGGTCCTCAACTTTCTCGGCCTGTTCAATGCTTGCTAACGGACCCATGTCTGTGTCTTCCCTCGCCGGGTCACCGACCTTTAAACTGTTGATCCCTTCGAGGAACAATTTCATAAACCTGTCGCTTATCTTCCGGTCGATAATAAACCTCTTTGCCGCAATACAGCTCTGCCCTGCATTCTGGAAACGCGCTTTCATCCCTGTCTCTGCAGCTTTCACGATATTTGCGTCTTCCAGAACAACAAATGCATTGCTCCCGCCAAGCTCCAGAAGTGATTTCTTCAGAACGCTCCCGGCGGCTTCCGCAACTTTCTGACCTGCAAATCCGCTTCCTGTCAGCGAAACAGCGCTTATATTTTCATGTTTTATGATTTTTTCCACCATTCCTGATCCCACTGCAAGATTGCGAAATACAGGTGCCGGAAAACCAGCATTCTCGAAGACACTCTCAATCTGCCCCGCACATAACTGGACATTAGAGGCATGCTTCAGTAAGACAGTGTTCCCTGCCATAAGTGTCGGTATGGCAAACCTGAACACCTGCCAGAAGGGAAAATTCCATGGCATGATCCCCAGTATTGTGCCAAGAGGTTCATAACGTATATAGCTCTCATCGCCATCTGTCTCTGCCTGTTCTTCGCTCAGAAAAAGCTCTGCATTCTTAGCATAATAATCGCAGACCCACGCACATTTATCCACCTCTGCCCTTGACTCTTTTATCGGCTTGCCTATCTCAGCTGTTATGATGTCAGCATATCTGTTTCTCTTGCTTCTCAGCAATTCCGCGGTTTTTTCCATAAGTGGTTTCCTGTAATCAAAACTTGTCCTCCTCCACTCTTTAAAAGCCTCACTCGATTGTGCCAGTATCTTTTCCACCTGCTGATCGGTGAACTCCGGCAGTTCAAAAATTACCTTATTTGTATAAGGATTTATACTCTTCAGGATCATACTGATCTGTTTTTGATAATTACTCCAAATTAATAAAAACAAGTTATTATACTGAATGTTTTATGTATCCACTGCCTGGTAAGTGTATCCCTCCCTCTGCCTGCCATAATACACCAAAGGCTATAAGTGCAATGATTTCTGCCCTGAATATCTGTCCCGAATACGACTGTCATCATTCCGTCAGGAGGGTGGTCTCACGGTTATAAGTTCTGGAAGGTATAAAAGCTATTAAGGGATTTAATCAATCGGGTATATCACATTGAACAAAATCCGGAAGAGAATTGTTCTAGTTTCATTTACATCAAAAACTAGCTTATGAAAGCACTTTCCCTCTTTTTATTTCTCTCCATTTTAACTTTAGGAACAAAAGCTCAGGATATAGAAGAGATTATATCAAAATATACCAGTGAAAACGGTAAGGAGTTTTTGCTTCCCCTGGCTGACTGCATGGGCGCTGATTTTAATTCGGGCTTGTTTCATTCGGCATCAATAAAGAAAATGGGATTTCAGTTATACATCGGGATCGTAACTTCCGCCGCATTTGTTCCAGACAAACGCAGGACATTCACGGCAGTTCCTGAAGGTTTTTTCGAACCTAAAACACCTGTTGAAGTACCAACAATTTTCGGTCCGTCAGAAAATGTGGTTGTTAATGGTAACGGTGGAACCCAGTATGTTTTCCCCGGTGGCCTGAACCTTAAATACCTGCCCCTTGCAGTCCCCCAATTAACAGTTGGATCGGTTTTCGGAACCGACCTCACTACACGCCTGTTATTTACTGATACCAATGAAGATATCGGGAGGATCAAGTTGCTGGGATTTGGATTGCGTCACAGTATCAGCCAGTACCTTCCTGATTTACCTGTAGATCTTGCAGCCGGGGTATACTGGCAACAGTTTACCATTGGCGATATAATATCGGCTGCCAACTGGCTTGGAAATGTACAGACATCATACAGGGCAAGTATTTTTACTTTTTATGGCGCACTGGGTTATGAAAAGTCTGTTCTCGATCTTGACTATACTTTCACAGGTACTGACGGCGATACTCATGTGAAGTTCGACCTTGCCGGTTCAAATAATATCAGATTCACAGCAGGACTTACATTCAATCTTGGACCGGTGAAGCTGAATGCTGATTATAATTTTGCCAGCCAGAGTGTTCTGTCAGTCGGACTTGGCCTCGGTATCGGAGAAAATGCCGAAAAAAAACTGTAGAAATTCCAAAAAAACAAAACGATGAAAAACTATATACTCATGTTACTGGCACTTGGTGCTTTAACAGCCGGGTGCGAAAAAAGGCAGTTTGATTTTGCCTCCAGTTATTCTGAATCGGCCAGTTATACTATTGACCTGACTGGTCCATTTAACCATACAACAACTGTTTCGTTAGATGAGACACTTGACGTGCTTGATGTACCGGATGAAACAGATATTGATGCCATCTATATAAAGAGCATAAGTCTGAAAGGGCAGACTCTTCAGAATAATGAAGCAACAGGAGTCGATGTTTCGGGAACCATTACCTACGATGGTCAGTCAACACAGCTCTTCAACTCTAATCATATTGAAATTCAAAGCAACGGATTCACGGAACTTGGATTGAGTGATCTCAATTCTACGGCAATCTCATTCCTCAAGGAATTCATGACTGCCGTTGTAAAAGAGTATCTTGGCTTTCCTGTCGGCAGTTTTAACCTGACCGACCACTTTTTCACGATAACCCTTGCAGGATCGCCAACTCCGGCTGAGTCTGCCAGGATTAACCTCTCAATTGAAATTCGTATTTCATTCGATCTCGGATTCAGTGGTTGCATTAAGACTTTACCATTTCTGGGGGAAGAATGCCTTCAGCCGTGAATTATTGAACGCACACAGAAATGCCTGCACGAGACTCATCCGCATATCATTTAAACTCTTTCCAGTCCGGAATAGCATTGTTATGGTGTTTCAATGGTTCATCCTGATTCAACTCATATCTGATCCCTTTTTCCGAGGCATTAAGAACCAGGATCCTGAAGATTATAAAATTTGCCAGTATCGATTCGGCTCTGTGGGAAGATATTCCTGCAATCCTTCTGAACCTCGACAAGGTAATTGACCCGTTTTTTGCCAGGT
>JADDYF010000425.1 GCA_015712185.1 Bacteroidales bacterium | reverse complement strand
ATACGTATCCGGGTGCTGACTACTGAAATGGATCAGTCCGGGCCGGATCACAGATTACTGAACCTCCGGTTATATTTTTCAAAGAATTCTTTAAGTATTGAATATTGCTTTTTATGCTTGTTGTATAAAGCCGGCTTATCGCCACAAAATGACTCGAAATTTGCAAATCTTGCAGCCGCATTTTCCAGGATCTCAAATCCCGCGCGATGCTCCGGAATTCCTCTTTCAGTATAAATTTCGATGTACCTTTTAATACCCGTACGTCCGAATGCATCAAGATCGTCGGCTACCGAAAGGATCTTAAGAACAATATTCCCGCTATCCTGAAGATCATAATCTTTCTGGTCATGACATTCAATGGCATCTGCAACATCAAGGTAATCTGTCTCATCCATGTTATTCTCCCTCAGAAACCTGCCCAGTATTCTCCTTCCGTGATGACCGTGCCTGACACCACGATCAATTGACATTCCTATGTCATGCAGGTAACAGGCAATTATCAGTTTTTCGGAAAGTTCAGTGCCTGCATTCCTTTTATCACCAAAATATGGCAGTATCTCTTTTGCAAATTTCCAGACTCTGCGGTGATGACCCAGGTCGTGAGACCACAGCACTGTTTCGCCCCATATCCTCGTAAAAAAATCTTCGAGGATCACTTTGTATTTTTTTTCTGACAATATACCTGCTGCCTTCATAGAAATAAATAAAAAAAGCAAAAGATTATTCCTTTTGCTTTTGAACAGGTTTCGGCAATCTTATCATTATTCTATCATTTTACGTGCCATATCGAGGATTGTCGTATCATCAAATGATACAATACCACCACCGGGACCCTGTTCAAAATGTACTCCAATACACTGACCTCTTTCAAAATTTCTCCCTCCGAAGTAGTTGCGAACTGTTTCTTCATTCAGATCCAGTTCTTCCGCAATTTTTCTCATACTTCCGGAGGGCAGCTGATCTTTGATATTCCGGAGCTCATTGAATGTGATCGTTTTTGCCATTATCATATTGATTTAATTATTTCCCCTTGTCAGACTCAAAAATAATCATAAAAAACATGAAATTGAAAACTTCTTCCGGAATTGTACTCCAAATAAAAAAAAGGTTATATTTTAACTTTATATTTCAGCAAATTAAGAATCCCGATTCAAAGAATGATATCAGGGATTTAAACCATTAAGACACCTTTAAATGAAAAGAATTAAGATAGCTGTTCCGTCTCTTTTGATTGTCCTGCTTATGATTTCGGGTTGCAGTTCACAAGACAGCGGTCCTGCTGACAGCAGAAAAGTAGGCAGCCAGCCTGACGGGAGTATATTTGTTCCTACAAATCAGCTGCTGCGTCCTGCCGGATTTCAGGTCTATCTTCCCGGCAGGCCTGTTGATCTTGCCCTGACTCCCGATGAAAAATTCCTTCTGGTCAAAAACAAGTCTGACCTCGATCTGATAAGATTAAGCGACAGAACAATATTACAATCGCTGCCCTACCGGCAAAGTGGTGCATCATTCACAGGATTGGCCGTTTCTTCCGATAGCAGGCGTGTTTATGTGACAGATGCAAGAGACCAGATCCAGATAGCTGAACTCGATGAGCATAGAATACTCCGTTGGACCGATCCGGTCATTTTACCAGGTCCGCCAATCGGAGGTGAACCTGTACCCGGAGGACTGGCTCTTGATGAAACAGAGAACAGAATCTATGTTACACTGAGCCGGAACAACACGCTTGCTGTTATTAATTTAACAGACAAATCCACTGTGGAGATCCCTGTTGGTATTGCACCATATGGTGTGGTATGTTCATCCCCTGCAAAAGCTTATGTAAGCAACTGGGGAGGCCGTCAGCCTGAAGTTGGTGAACCAGTCTATAATACCTCGGGAAGCAAAATACTGGTTGATCCGGCTACCGGAATTGCCAGTAACGGTTCTGTTTCGGTTGTTGACCTTGATCTTTTGAAACAGGTAAAAAGCATAGATGTCGGCCTGCATCCATCAGAAATGGTTTTAAGTCCCGACCGCCAGAAGCTCTATGTCGTCTGTGCCAACAGCGATGTCATCTCTGTCATCAATACTGAGACGGATGAGGTGATAGAAACTATTTCAGTCCATCTCTCGAAAGAGATACCTTTTGGCAGCAGTCCTACCGACATTGCAGTATCACCTGACGGAAAATACCTGTATGTTGCCAACGGAACAGAAAACTCAATCTGTGTGATAGAAACCGGGATGCCGGCAAAGATTATCGGGTATGTACCTTCAGGATGGTATCCGGGATCTGTAATCCTAAATGACCATGGTAATATATTATATGTAGCCAACATTAAAGGAATCGGTTCACGAAACCAGCTTCCGCAGCGGAAAGGTTTCAATTCACATGATCATCTCGGATCAGTTTCCATCATTCCCGTGCCATCCGGTAATGAACTGCAAAGGATGACGGCGACGGTGCATGAGAATAATTCATGGGCTGAAATGATCGGCAAACTTCAAAAGAAGCCTGGCGGCGGTAAAAAAGTGCCTGTTCCGGTTTTGCCAGGTCAGGGCTCGGTCTTCAGACATGTTGTTTATATAATCAAGGAAAACCGGACATATGACCAGGTGTTTGGCGACATGCCGCAGGGTGATGGCGATACAAGTCTGGTTGAATTCGGAAAGCATGTCACTCCCAATCATCATCTCCTGGCTGAGACATTCGTTTTACTCGATAATTTCTATTGCAGCGGTATCTTAAGCGCTGACGGGCATCAGTGGACGGATGAAGCTTTTGTAACCGATTACCTCGAAAAATCTTTCGGAGGATTTACCCGCAGCTATCCTTACGACGGGGATGATGCTCTGGCATATGCCAGTTCAGGTTTTATTTGGGACAATGCCCTGAAACATGGTCTTACATTCCGCGATTACGGAGAATTTGTCAACGCGGTAATTGATCCTGGAACCGCCACTTTCTCAGACATATACCAGGATTTTGTAAATGGTACCGGGAGAATCAGTATACGTGCCGAGGCAAACCTCGAACAGCTGAAGCCGTATTTGTGCCCAACTTTTGTAGGATTCCCCAGTAAGGTTCCTGATGTATACAGGGCAGCTGAATTCATTAAGGAGCTTAATGAATTTGAGAAAAACGGTAATTTCCCTGATTTCATAATTATGCTGCTTCCAAATGATCATACATCCGGGACAAGGCCAGGTATGCCCACTCCACGGGCCTCAGTAGCGGACAACGACCTTGCCCTTGGACATATAGTTGAAGCGATATCCCATTCCCGGTTCTGGAAAGAGACCTGTATACTGGTTACAGAGGATGATCCCCAGGCAGGCCTCGACCATATAGACGGACACCGCACGGTAGGGCTTGTTATAAGTCCGTATACAAAAAGAGGGGAGGTTATTTCCACCTATTATTCCCAGATTAACATGGTGAGAACAATTGAGAACATACTTGGTCTGTCACCCATGAACCAGCTCGATCTTACGGCAGAGCCAATGTCGGATTGTTTTACGGACAAACCTGACTTCACACCATATAATGCAGTGAAGAACAATATTCCGCTTGACCAGCTGAATCCGCCGCTCCAGTCTCTGGCCGGTGAACAGCTATACTGGGCAAAAGAATCACTCGAACAGGATCTTGATGACGTGGATCGTATTGATGAAGATACTTTTAACCGTATAATCTGGCATGCAGTCAAAGGATACAACAGACCATATCCGGTCCTTTCAGGCCGGAACATCAATTAAATGCGTGAGGATGCTTAAAAAGGGATTCTTAGATTTCTGTCATATACTCAAGGAATAGCTTTATCGCTTTCCTTTTATCATCGTTGAGGGCAAAACTCATATTCTCAGTAAGATAGATCCTGAGATTCTCTCCCTGTATAACTCCGGTTCTGCCATATTTTCTGACAACGGCCGGAATATCATTCACACCTGCAGCAAGAGCGTTATTAAAATCTTCAAGGAAATCTTTGTCAAGTTCTTTGTTTGATGTCCAGCATGCAAAGGTAAACGGAAGTCCTGTTAACCTGTACCATTCTTCTGCCAGGTCGGTCCTGTATTTATAATATTGTTCAAGTTCAAAGCACTGATCCCCGATGAGAACGACAGCTTCGTCAGCGGCTATATTCATGAAGTCAAACTTTTCACTGGTATCTGTCCAGAGGAATTCTCTTTTCCATGCTTTTTTTGCCAGTATCTTTGCCAGGGTGACAGAAGATCTCGACCTGTAATCGAGGTTCACGGACCGGATATCCTCAAACGGGCAATTGCTCAGCAACATCACTGTTCTGACCTTCCCGTAAGCCCCAAGGCAGAAATCTGTTATGATATGATACTTTTCCATCAACGGCAGTGCCGCCACAGGGATAAGCCCTATGTCAGCCCTGTTGCTTATCAGTTTGGCCGCACAATCGGAAGGATGGTCGGTTTCCAGAATGACCTTCCTGTCAAATCCTGTTTCCGTGAGACCATAAATGAAAGGGTACGTATTGGCATATTTTACTGCCGAAATTCTGATTTTGGAGGATTCCATGACTTATTAATATCGTCCCTGACGAAATGGCTTCAATACAGTTTTTTTACAACCCCGAAAATACTATTTTTGTGTATATCGTTATAGTTATTAAACCTCAAATATCTCAATAATGGACTATAATTCTCTTACTGCCATATCTCCTTTAGATGGAAGGTACCGGCATAAGGTGGACGAACTCGACCAGTATTTCTCTGAGTTTGCGCTCATTAAATACCGGATGATGGTAGAAATAGAATATTTTATTGCCCTGTGCGATATTCCCTTGCCTCAGTTGAGAGATTTTAAAAAAGACAACTATAAGATCCTTCGCTCATTCTATGAGGATTTTGAAATTCAGGATGCGGAAAAAATAAAGGAAAGAGAGAAGATTACCAATCATGATGTAAAAGCTGTAGAAAACTTCATCAAGGAGAAGTTTTTTCATGCAGGATGGGGAAGATGGAGCGAATTCGTTCATTTTGGACTTACATCCCAGGATATTAATAATACTGCTATTCCCCTTTCCATCAAGGATGCGCTCATAAATGTTTACTTTCCGCTGCTTTTTGAACTCAGGGAAGCGCTGGCAAATTTTGCAGAAGAGTGGAAGGATATTTCCATGCTGGCCAGGACCCATGGCCAGCCTGCCACTCCGACACGGCTTGGAAAGGAAATCGCTGTATTCATCTCAAGGATTGATGAACAGTCAAAATATTTCGGACAGATTCCCTATAGCGCCAAGTTCGGAGGAGCAACCGGGAATTTAAATGCCCATAAGGTCGCATACCCCGACATTGACTGGATATCATTTGCCAATAATTTCGTCACCGAGGAGTTGGGACTTCAGCGGTCTCAGCCAACAACACAGATCGAGCATTATGATAATCTTGCGGCACTGTTCGATAATATGCGCAGGATAAATGTGATACTCATTGACCTTTCGCGCGATATCTGGTCCTATATTTCGATGGACTATTTCAGGCAGAGGATTAAGAAGGGTGAAATAGGATCGTCTGCAATGCCTCATAAGATAAATCCCATCGACTTCGAGAATGGAGAAGGCAACCTCGGATATGCAAACGCTATTTTCGAACATTTCTCAATGAAGCTTCCGGTTTCCCGGCTTCAGCGCGACTTAACCGATTCAACAGTTTTGAGAAACATTGGCGTACCGATTGGTCACTCTGTTCTCGCATTTCATTCCATCCTCAAAGGCCTGAACAAGCTGATTGTGAACAGAGATAAAATAAAGAACGATCTTGAAAACAACTGGTCAGTCATCTCCGAAGCCATACAAACCATTCTGAGAAGGGAAGGCTTTCCCAAACCATATGAAACACTTCTTGACTTCACACGTAACAACCCGATGATTACACGTGAATCCATGGTGAACTTCATCGAGAACCTTGAGATAACTGATGAGTTAAAAGCGGAATTAAAGGCAATTACTCCTTTTAATTTCACCGGCTTTTGAAAAACTGAGCAGATGAGATGACGAAAATACGGCTGTTGCTTAAATATATTGCCCCATACAGGTGGCCGGCGATAAAAAGCGTGATTTATAACATCCTGAGTGCAGTTTTCGCGCTTTTCTCTTATACACTCGCAATTCCATTTCTGAAGATCCTTTTTGACAGGGTTGAACAGGTGCCGTCACCGGGTGAATTCAAGCTGAGTCTGGATTATATAGGTGAATTCAGCCGATATTACCTCTCTGCCTTCATTGACAGGAATGGGAAAGTAGGAGCATTGCTCCTTGTCAGTCTTATAGTAATTATTGCCAGCCTCTTAAAAAACGGATTTATTTTCCTTGCCAATAACAACATGGCATATATACGGGCAAACACAGTGCGTGACCTGAGAAAGAAATTATACGACAAGATACTCAGGCTGCCATTGTCTTTTATCACTGATGCTCGCAAGGGTGATATAATGACGAGGATATCTAATGATGTTCAGGAAATTGAGATCTCAGTGATGTCGTCGCTGACCATGCTGTTCCGCGATCCGATGTATATACTGATTTTTGTAATCTATCTTTTTGTAATCAGCTTTCAGCTAACACTTTTTGCACTGGCTCTCCTACCTGTCAGCGGTTGGCTTATCGGCAGAACGAGCCGGACCCTGCGTTCCTCATCTTTTGTGGGACAGCAGCACCTGGGACGCCTGCTGTCGGTAGTGGAAGAAACTCTCGGAGGTCTGCGGATAATCAAAGGGTTCAATGCAGAAAAGAAGATGACCGAAAAGTTTTCCGTTACAAACGAACGGTATTCAAAAATCTTCAGGAGGGTAATACGCAAACACTACCTGGCATCCCCGCTGAGCGAGTTTCTTGCTACGATAGTTGTTATGATGCTTATGTATATTGGCGGCTTGCTCGCCCTTAAGGGAGAAGCAAATATGTCGCCCGATAGCCTCATTGCTTTTCTCATAGTGTTTTCCCAGATAATTCAGCCGGCTAAAAATATAACTACGGCATGGTTCAGCATCCAGAAAGGAATGGCTTCCATAGACCGGATTGACCAGATACTTGTTGCAGAGGAAAAAATAACGGAAAAGGAAAATGCTGTTCCTGTAAAAGGATTTAATGAATCAATAGAATTCAGGGATGTCTGGTATGCATATGACAATGAACCGGTTCTGAAGGAAATAAATATGAAGATAAAAAAAGGTCAGACTGTAGCGTTGGTCGGGAAATCGGGTGCGGGTAAATCGACTCTTGCCGATCTCCTTCCACGGTTTATGGATATCGACAGGGGATCTATCCTGATTGATGGTATCGATACCAGGGACATGAAGATTGCCGACCTTCGTTATCTCATGGGAATTGTGAGCCAGGCGCCAATACTGTTTAATGCGTCATATACTGAAAATATTGCCTTCGGAGTTGATATCCCTGATATGACCGGTGTTGAGAATGCTGCACGTATTGCCAATGCACACGATTTTATTCTCGAAAGTGATGGAGGCTACGATTATTGTGTCGGGGAATCAGGAAACAGGCTGAGCGGCGGACAAAAACAAAGAATCAGTATTGCAAGAGCCATAATGGCAAATCCCCCGGTACTTATTCTTGATGAGGCTACATCGGCACTTGATACTGAATCTGAACGCCTTGTGCAGGACGCAATTCTGAAGCTGATGAAAAACAGGACCTCGCTGGTTATAGCCCACCGTCTTTCCACTATTCAGAATGCAGACCTGATTATTGTACTGCACGAAGGCAGAATTGTTGAGACTGGCACACATATTGAACTAATGAAAAAAACAGACGGATACTATTATAAACTTCATAGTTATCAGGCTATTTGAACAAACTGCCTGGATTTTGATAATCCGGATTATTAGAAAGACTGCATCAGTTGGGCAAGAATTTTACAAATACATCACGACGTATAATTATTATTTATCTTTTGCTGTCATCGGTTCCGGTTGAAGCGCAGATAGAGTTTTCATATCATTCAACCTATAAATATCTTAAAGGTAAAGACGCTGCATCGCTGGGAATCACCTGGAGGAATACAGGATTTGACGATACAGGCTGGTCATCTGGAAATGCACCTTTCCGTTTCGGTGACGGCACCGGTGGGGTTGAACTTACAGATATGCAAAACAGTTATTCGACAGTTTATTTACGGTCAACCTTTGAATGTGAAAATAAAGATCTTCTGAATGAATTGACTTTTACTGTCGATTATGACGACGGATTCGTTATATGGATCAACGGAGTAGCAGCTGTTTCACACAACGCGCCTGCAAACTTTGCCTATAATGGTTTTGCTCCTGCCAATCATGAATCGGGTACAGGTGAGGACTTTACAGTCAGCGCTGCTCCCCTGAATCTTGTTAACGGTAATAATACCATAGCAGTTCAGGGTTTCAATGTCAGCCTTACCAGCACCGATTTCTATTTCGACATGGCAATATATGCTGAGCAAAACCTGCCCGAAATAACAGATACGGTGGGAATAGACTTCTCTGTTCAGTCGGGTTTTTATGATAATCCCTTCAATGTCGTTCTTACCGCCCCGGAACCTCTGTTGCAGATAATTTATACGCTTGACGGAAGTAATCCACAGAATTCCAGAAACGGCTTTGTATCCGGATCACCTGCAACAGTACTGATTGACCCTGAAGATATCACAGGGAGAGGTGCAACCCCTGCAGTCACACTCAGAGCTTCAGTAACCAGGCCGGGCTTCAAGCCTTCAAAACCCGCTTCCAGGACATATATTTTCATTGACAGGGTGAAGACCCAGACATGGCCGGGAGGAGGATGGCCAGACCAGAATATAAACGGACAATATATTGATCTTGAAATGGATCCGGAAATAGTGAATGATCCCGACTATTCAGACTATATTGATGATGCGCTGCTCGACCTGCCGTCGATCTCAGTTGTCACCGACCTTAAAAATCTTTTCAATCCTTCATCCGGAATTTATGTCAACGCGGAAGGACATGGGCTTAACTGGGAAAGGGAATGCAGCGTTGAACTGATCAATCCCGACGGATCTGAAGGATTCAGCGTTAACGCAGGCCTGAGGATCAGAGGAGGCTGGAGCCGGCACGATAACTATCCGAAACATGCATTCAGGCTGTTTTTCAGGGAGAAATATGGGAACGATAAACTATACTTCCCGTTGTTCGGCGATGATGGCGCTGATCAGTTTGATAAGATCGACCTGCGGACTGAGCAGAACTACGCGTGGAGCTCAGGATCTGCCAGCAACAGCTTTGTAAGGGAAGTCTTTTCGAGAGACAGCCAGAGGGATATGGGACAACCCTATACGCGCAGCCGGTATTATCACCTGTACCTTAACGGGATGTACTGGGGTCTGTATCAGACACAGGAACGATCAGAAGCACGGTATGCTGCCACATATCTTGGAGGAAATGATGAGGATTATGACGTGGTAAAAGTTAATGTCGAGAATTACTCTTATAGTATTGAAGCAACAGACGGAGTGCTTGACTCATGGCTAAAGCTTTGGAGCTTGTGTCAGGCAGGTTTTATCTCCGATGCGGATTATTTCAGGATAGAAGGAAAAGATCCACAGGGGAAACCCGCGAAGGATTCCGAAATACTTGTGGATATTGATAACCTCATTGATTATATGATGGTGATCTTCTATACTGGTAATTTTGATGCGCCGGCTTCTTCGTTCGGACAGAACAAAGGTTGCAACAATTTCTATGCAATAGATGACAGGACAGACAAATCAAAAGGATTCACGTTTTATGCCCACGACTCGGAACACTCACTATTTGATGAACCGCATAGTCCAGGCGTGGGAATAAGTGAAGACAGGGTGAATATCGGAACAAGGACCGACAATATGCAAATGGTGATCAGCTCTTTTAACAAGTTCCATCCCCAGTGGCTTCATTTTAAGCTATCCGAAAACGCGGAATACAGAACTCGTTTTTCAGACAGGGCATACAGACATCTTGGAGAGGGAGGAGTCTTTTCACCGGAAAACTCCCTTGCGCGCATAAACATCAGGATTGAGGAAGTCGAAACGGCAATCATCGCTGAGTCAGCCAGGTGGGGTGATGCAAAAACTGTCGGCAGCTTACCCTACAATAAGAACGAACACTGGTTGCCGGAAATATTTAAAATAAGGAACAAATTCATACCTTACCGTAACAATTATGTTATTTCACAGTTGAAGAAAGCCTACCTTTACCCTGAACTTGAAGCGCCGAAGTTCATATCAGATAATAATATCAAAATAAAGACTGATTTTCCGTTATCCGGTCCGCTTGAAATTGAAATAGTGAATCCGAATCCATCAGGTACAATATACTACACACTTAACGGCGCTGATCCGCGCACTGCAGGAGGCGGTGTTTATCCGCAGGCGTTGTTCGGGCTGGGTAATATTGATCTCATGATAACCGGTTCAACCGTTCTCACTGCCCGTGTACTCTACAATGGTAACTGGAGTGCCCCTGAACAGGTGAATTTTATAAATCATGCTGAGGATTTTGCTGATCTTAAGATAACGGAGCTCCACTATCATCCGCCCGATTTAATAATAGGTACGGACACAACTGGCGGAAAAGACCTTGAGTTTATCGAGTTCAAGAATACGGGCACGGATGCAATAAATCTGACAGGCCTGGTTCTCGATTCAGCAGTCTATTATGAATTTCCGGCCAACCAGCTGCTGCCACCCAGGCGGTTTTTTGTCATTGCCTCCAAACCGGCAAAATTCTATAATTTTTACGGCCTGGTGGCTTCGGGGAACTACCAGGGCAATTTTTCAAATGCCGGGGAAGAAGTTATTCTGACAGCACCGGGCAAGGGTAAAATAATTGATTTTATCTACGAAGACTCATACCCCTGGCCTTCTTCGGCTGATGGAGAAGGATACTCGCTTAGTTCGTCTGATATTAATCCTGCAGGTGATCCGGCAGATCCTTCCTACTGGATAAAATCTGTTAAAAAGGATGGAACTCCCTTTGCAGATAATGTCATTTCCGGCCCCGGTGAAGGAACACCTTACCCCGCTGGCTCACTTTTCGTTTTTCCAAACCCGACAACAGGAGTTATTTCAGTACACCTGATAACTGAAGAAATAACGAACTGGTTTGAAATGACTCTTATTGATCTTGCAGGAAAGCAGGTAAGGAAAACTACTATGGGTAATCCCGGAATGTATGACCTTTCAGGTCTGCCAGCGGGTATATACATCCTGAAGGCAAGTTCAGCAAAATACTCAGCGCGATCTCGAATAATACTAATACAAGAGTAATAATATCTAATACTGACATTTATGTATAAGCGGTTTTTAACAGGCCTGATTTTAATTGTGGCTGTCACTATCGGGGCAGTATCTCAGCGGCAGAAAGCAAAACATACATTTTCTTTAAGCTCTTCGGAGTTTGTGCTTGACAGTGAGCCGTTTCAGATTATCAGCGGCGAGTTGCATCCTGCCAGGATTCCGGCCGAATACTGGCGCCACAGGATTCAGATGGCAAAAGCTATGGGCTGTAACACAATTTCAGTCTATATTTTCTGGAATTTCCACGAGACGGAAGAAGGGATATTTGATTTTTCAACCGGGAATCATAACCTTGGAGAATTCATCAGGGCTGTTCAGGATGAAGAGATGTGGCTTATTGTCAGACCTGGACCCTATGTATGCGCCGAATGGGAGATGGGAGGAATTCCGCCGTACCTTCTCCGTATTCCTGATATTAAGCTGAGATGCATGGATCCGCGTTATATGACTGCCGTTGAACGATATATTAAAAGGCTGGCGGAAGAACTCAGACCTTACCTGATTACCCAGGGTGGTCCGATCCTTATGTTACAGATCGAAAATGAATACGGAAGCTTCGGAAATGACCGTAATTATCTTTTTCGTCTCAGGGAATTATGGACCGAAAATGGTATAGATGTCCCGACCTTTACAGGAGACGGTGCGACAACCTACATGCTCGAAGCAGG